>JBJMGZ010000252.1:0-7462 GCA_045807605.1 Thermoanaerobaculia bacterium
CTCTCCCCCGTGCCGGGGGAGAGGGAGCTTGGGCGCTCCCGCGCCAGCAGCCCGAGGACCTCCAGCCCTTCGTGGAACGCCTCCGCCGACAGGAAGGAAAGGTCGACGGGCAGGAGCACCCGCGCGGGCGGCATCGGCAGCTCGCGGCGGACCACGAGGACCGGGCAGGTCGCCTTGCGCACGACGCGGTCGGCGGTCGAGCCGAACAGCTTGGCCAGCCGCGGAGACTCGGCGGCCCCCACGACGATCAGGCCGGCGTTGATCCTCCTGGCCGTCTCGATGATCATCTGGTGAGCCGGCGCGGGTCCGAGCTGCAAGTCGGCCAGCTCCTCCGGCTTGATCCCCAGGCGCAGGGCCTGGCTCTCCATCTGGCGCCGGAGGGACTGCCTCTCGGCCTCGATCACCTCGTCCATCGCCAGCTCGGGGACGAAGGGCGCCCCGCCGTAGGCCATGTGCGGGGAGTAGGCATGGACCAGGGCGACCCGCGCCTGCGCGGCCCGCGCCACCTTCAACCCGGCCCGCACCACCTCCTCGCTCGCTTCGGTGAGGGACGTCCCGATCAGGACGGTTTCGATCTTCTTCAACATGGCGCCCTCCTGGAGCCCGGGACGGGATCCTGCATGGGCTCCAGGGTCAGTCTGGACCGCGGGGGACAAGGGCTCTACACCCCGGCAGGTGGGAGCGGGGCGCGCAGGCGGGTGGGCGGCGGCGCCCACCCCGGGAGACAGCGGAAAGGGAGGGAAGACGTAGGGGCGGCCCTTGTGGCCGCCCTCCTACCGGCGGCCGACCGCGTCGTCGACGAACTGCGCGAGGCGGGCCTGCTCCTGCACGTCGAGCACCTCGCCGAGCCACTCCTGGAGCGCCTCGGGCTCGCGGAAGACGCGGCGGTCCGGGTGGTTCGAGTTGCGGATCACGCGCTCGACCTGGAGCGCGAAGAGCGCGCTGTCGCGGATCAGGAAGGCGGTGCGCTCGAGCTGCGGCGCGACCCCCGAGAGGAGCTTGATGAGGGTCTCGGCCACGGGCACAGGGAAGACCTCCGCCTGCAGCAGGTCCACCGCTCCGACGTAATTGCGCGCCAGCCGCTTGATGATGCCCTGGAGCTCTCCGACGAGCTGCTGGACCTCCTCGAGAGTCAGCGGGCTCGCGACCCGCACCTCCACCAGCCTTCCCACCACGTTCTGGGCCTTGTGCATGCCTCCTCCTGGTCTTGCGACGGCCCGGTAGTCTATCGCCTTTCCCCCCCGTTCCCGATACCGGGCCGCATGTTACGATTCCGCGAGCTCTCCCGCCGATGGACCGCACTTCGACCGCGATGCAATTCTCCGCCGTCCGGCGTCACTCTTTCGGTGAGAGGGGGAAATCCCCCTCGACGATCCGGAAGGAGGAGCGCCGATGCTGGCCGAAGCCGTTCCCGCCCGAAGCCGGCGGGGGGTCGAGTGGAGCAGGGAGACGACACCCCAGGGCGGGATGGTCGTCCGGCTCCGCTTCCCGCAGCCGGAGACCCCGGCGATGACGGTCCTCGGCGAAGCCTCCCCGGCCGACCTCGTGCGGCGGATCCGCAGCGGCGATCCGCAGGCCGAGGAGGAGCTGATCGTCCGCTTCGGGGAGGGCCTGACCTTCCTGCTGCGGCGCTGGACGCGCGGACACAGCGACGCCGAGGACCTCTACCAGGAGACCTTCCGTCTGGCCCTGGAGAAGATCCGGCGCGGCGAGGTCCGCGATCCGGAACGGCTCGCCGGCTTCCTGCGCTCGCTGGCGCGGAACCTGAGCATCGAGCACTACCGGAAGGCGGCGCGGAGGGGGGAGAGGGAAGAGGAGATCGACACCGCCGCCGACACGGCCAATTCCGACACCGGCCAGCTCGGGCAGCTCCTGCGCAAAGAGAAGGTGAGCCTGGTCCGCCGGCTCCTGGAGGAGCTCGGCTCGGATCGCGACCGCCAGATCCTCTTCCGCTTCTACATCGCCGAAGAGGACAAGGAGAGCATCCGTTCCGACCTGGGTCTCACCGCCCCTGAATTCAACCTGGTCCTGTTCCGGGCCCGCCGCCGCTACCGGGACCTGTACGAGAGGCATGCCCACCTGGGCGCGCCGCGGGAGTGAGCCATGGACCATCGGCGTATCGACGATCAGAACGTCGCCGAGCTGTACGTGACCGGCCGCCTGTCCCCCGAGGACGAGGAGACCTTCGAGAGCCATCTGCTGGAGTGCACCGAGTGCCGCGAGCGCGTCGGCTGGGCGGACGACCTCCGCACCTCCATCCGCGCCGTCGCGGCCGAGGACGCGGCGCGCGCCTCCGTGCAGCTCGGTTTTCTGGCCTGGGTCTCCCGGCGCACCCGCGCCGGCCTCCTGATGGCGGCGCTCCTCGCCGTGGCCGCCCTGCCCGTCTGGCTGCAGGCCGACCGGTCGCGGCTGTCCCGCGAGCTGGCCGAGGCCCGATCCGAGGTCCATGCTGCGGCCGAGCGCCCGGCTGCCCCGGCACCCGCTCCGGCCCCCGTCGCTGCCCCTGCGAATACCGCCGAGCTGGAGCGGCTGGAGCAGGAGAAGAGCCGGCTGGAGCAGGAGCTGAGCGCGTCGCGCGAGCAGCTCGCCCGGCTCGACGAGCCGCAGATCAACACGCGCATCATCCCCCTCGGCGTCGTGCGCGGCGAATCCGACCTCCAGATCGAGCTCGGACCGTCGCCCGAGCCGATCGTCGTCTCCCTGGAGCTCCCCCAGGTCGAGTACGACACCTACCGGGTGACCCTGCTCGAAGGCAGGAAGACGCTCTGGAAGAAGGACGGCTTCGAGCCCACGGCGAACGACACGCTCAACGTGCTCCTCAGCTCCGGCACCCTGAAGCCGGGGACTTCGTACCGCTTCAGCCTGGACGGGGTCGAGGCCGGCGGGCGCGCCGTCCACGTGGGCGAGATCACCTTCAAAGCGGTCAAGGGGTAGGCTGCTACCATTGCGCACGCATGCCCCGCACCGCGCGCAAGCGCCGCGCCCTGCTCTCCGGGCTGCGGGTGATCGACGCCTCGCGCGTCCTGGCCGGTCCCTACCTCGCCATGCTCCTCGGCGACCTGGGCGCCGACGTGATCAAGGTCGAAAAGCCGGACGGCGGGGATCAGACCCGCGGGTGGGGTCCGCCCTTCGTGGGGCCGCCTGGGGCGCGGGTCAGCGCCTACTTCGTCTCCGCCAACCGGAACAAGCGCTCCGTGGCGCTCGACCTCAAGAGCCCGGCCGGCCGCCGGGTCTTCCGCAAGCTGCTCGCCACGGCCGACGTCCTGGTCGAGAACTTCCTCCCCGGCGAGTGGACGAAGCTCGGCTTCCGCACCGCCGATTTCCGCCGCGGCAATCCAAGGCTCGTCCACGCCTCCATCACCGGCTACGGCAGCGGACCGGACGCCGACCGGCCCGCCTACGATGTGATCCTCCAGGCGGAGTCCGGCCTGATGTCGCTCACCGGCTCCGGGGAGGGCGAGCCGGTGAGGGTGGGAGTCGCGGTGATCGACTTCCTCTCCGCGCTCTACGGGCTCTCGGGAGTGCTCGCCGCGCTCGTCGAGCGGGGGATCACCGGGCGCGGCCGGCGCGTCGAGGTCTCGATGATCGACGCGGGCACGGCCTTCCTCTCCTACGCGGCCCAATCCTGGCTCGCGGACGGCCGCCAGCCCCCAGCCCTCGGCTCGCGCCACCCGAACCTCGCGCCCTATCAGGCTCTCCCCACCCGGGACGGCTGGTTCCTGGTGGGAGTCGGCAGCCAGGACCAGTGGCGGCGCCTCTGCAAGGCGATCGGCCGGCCGGACCTGGAGACCGACCCGCGCTTCGCAACCAACGCCGACCGGGTCCGCAACCGAAGCGCGCTCGACGAGCTCCTCGCCGGCATCTTCCGCGAGCGCCCCTCCGCGGACTGGGACCGCGCGATGCGCGCCCACAGCATCCCGGCGGCTGCGCCGGCCATGGTCGGCGAGTCGGTCGAAAGGGCGCGGATCCGAGGGCAGCTCGTGGGCCTGCCCGGCAGCGATCTCCTCACCCTGGCCGCCCCCTGGCTCTTCGACGGCGAGCGCCCGCAGCCCTGCCTGCCGCCACCCGCCCTGGGCGAGCACACCGAGGAGGTGCTCAAAGAGATCGGGCTGCCAGAGTGAGAACTTTTTGGCCCCTTCCTGCGTCCTAACGAAGATGAAGCCGATCCTCGCCGCACTCCTTGCCCTGATCGCCTCGGCAGCTCAAGCCGAAGATCTCAAATCGCAGCTCGCGACCGAGCTGCCGCGGCTGATCCAGGCGGGCGAGATCCCCGGAGCCTCCATGGCCGTGATCCGCGACGGCCAGGTCGTCTGGACGGGCGCGGCCGGCGTGATCGCGGCAGGGAGCACGACCCCGGTGCGGACCGACACCGTCTTCCGGGCCGCCTCCCTCACCAAGCCGGTCTTCGCCTACATCGTCCTCCGGCTGGCGGACCGCGGCGTGATCGACCTCGACGCGCCGCTCGCCGGCTACATCCCCTATCCGCGGGTCGAGCACGACGAGCGCCACAAGAGAATCACGGCACGCACGGTCCTCTCCCACACGACCGGCCTGCCCAACTGGGCATGGGGCGAGGACCACATCCCCTTCCAGTTCGCACCGGGCGAGGCCTGGGGCTACTCCGGCGAGGGCTTCGTCTATCTTCAGAAGCCGTCGAGAAGCTCACCGGCATGCCGGTCGCCGACCTCGCCCGCCGCGAGGTCTTCGATCCCCTCGGCATGACCCGGAGCCGCCTCGCCTGGGACCCCGCGCTCGAAGGCGGTATCGGCGGGATTGTCACCGGCATCAACGCGCAGGGGCAGCTCGAGCCGCTACCCCGGGAAACCGAGGCGAACGTCGCCGGCAGCCTGCTCACCACGGCCGCAGACTACGGCCGCTTCCTCGTCGCTCTCCTCGAAGGCCGCGGCCTCAAGCCGGAGAGCCGGGAAGCCCTGTTCAAGCCGCAGGCGCAGGTGCAATCCAAGTGGGGCGATCCGAAGTCGCCCAAGCAACCGGGAGTCTTCTGGGGCCTGGGCTGGGGCCTGGAGCGGGCGGACGGCGTGGACACCTTCTGGCACTGGGGGCATGAGAACGCCTGGCGCGCCTTCGTGGTCGTGCGCCGGGACGGCAAGGCCGGTTTCGTCTACTTCGCGAACAGCCACGAGGGACTGTCCATCGTGAAAGCCCTGGCCGACCTCGTCGTCGGAGGCCCGCGGCCGTCGCTCGCCTGGCTCACCGAATACGAGCAGCACGACGATCCGCGCCGGGCCGCCCGCAAGGCAATCGACCGCGCCTTCCGCGACGAGGGGATCGAGGCCGGAACCCGCCGCTACCGCGA
The DNA here is from genome assembly GCA_045807605.1 of Thermoanaerobaculia bacterium. Lineage (GTDB taxonomy): Bacteria > Acidobacteriota > Thermoanaerobaculia > Multivoradales > UBA5704 > DATMER01. The sequence continues at coordinate 5,318 of JBJMGZ010000252.1, forward strand.
GCTGCATCCAAGCCCGGAAGTGGCCGAAACCCTGGCCGACCAGATGATGGAGCAGAACCGGGAGAAGGAAGCCGTCGCACTCCTCCGCGCCGCCCTGGAGAGCGAGCCCAAGGCAGCCAGCCTCCACGCCCGGCTCGGCCAGGCCCTCACCGCGACCGGCGAGCTCCAGGCCGCTGTCGCCGAGTACGAGACCGCCGCGAAGCTCGATCCGGAAAACCAGTGGCCTGCCATGAGGAAATGGCTCCGCGAGGGGATCGACGCCAAGCCGGTGACCCTCCCCGAGGAGACCGTGCGCCGCTTCGCCGGGAGCTTCGGCCCGCGCACCGTCACCTTCGAGGGCGGCAGCCTTCACTACCAGCGCGAGGGGAGGCCCAAGTACCGGCTGATCCCGATCGGCCCGGCTCTCTTCGCCGTCGAGGGGAACGGTTCGGTCCGCGTCCGCTTCGCCGAGGACGGCAGCAAGCTGGCGGTCCTCCAGCCCGACGGCGAGGACGAATCGGCCCGGACGCCTAGTGCCCCTCCCCTTCGACCGTGATCCAGGGGGCCAGGAAGAAGATGGCGGCCATGATCGCGTAGCCGGCCACCCAGGGCCAGGCCGGAGTGAGGGAGACCACCGTGTCCGCCGGAGTCCAGACGTACGAGTGCATCAATCCCAGTGCCGAGAGGACCGCCGCCGCCAGGCACCAGAGCGCCGCCACCCGGAAGCGGCGCTCCAGGATGCCGACCGTGGCAGCCGAGAGGATCATGGCCGTGAAGATGAACCCCTGCTCCAGCGCGAAGACGCCGTGGATCCAGGTGTCCGAGGCGAGGAACGCCTGCACCAGCGACTCCGAGAACGGCACTCCGCCTGGAGTGCCCATACCCGCCGCCCGCAGGCTGTTCTTGGCGATCAGGGCGCCCCAGGCGGCCACTCCGGGAAGCAGGCCCACGACCACGGCCGGAGCATGCTCGCGGGGGGTGGCCTGGAACGCCTGCGCCGTGATGACCAGCCCGATCCAGAGCACGATCGCCATGCCGGCATCGATCGGGATCGCCCACGAGATGTAGGCGAGCGTGCCCGTCAAGCCCACCAGCGCGAAGAAGGCTCCATTGAGGACCGAGTACCCCGCGCGAGCCCCCATGGCCTTCCACCCGGGGTGCCCGATGTAGATCGTGGTCGGGAAGCACGAGCCGAAGAACGCGCCGGCCAGGGTGCCGAGGCCGTTGACCGCCAGCGAAGACCGGGTGTCATAGGAATCCCCCGCCGCCTCGGCCGACTCGATGTTCTGGAGCGAGCCCACCACATTGAACAGCCCCATGGGCAGGATGACCGAGAGATACGCGACGAGGTCATGGCCCAGGGAGCCGAGCACCGCCCCCAGGACCGGCACCGGCGGGAAGAACCCGGCCCCGCCCGTGGGGAGCGGCCCCGTCGGAGCGATGCCGGTGATCCAGGCGATCGCCGTGCCCAGGGCGACCGCGACCAGCCCGCCCGGCAGCCCGCCCTTGAACCGCACCCGTCCGAAGTAGGTCAGGAGGATGACCGCGAGCGTCGTGAACCCGATGAGGGGCCGGGCGAACGTCCGGAACAGGAACCCGATCGAGATGAACGTCAGCGCGATCCCGGCCAGGGTGGACAGCAGCGCCGCCCGCGGGGTCGACCGCCGCACCCGCTCGGCCACGAAAGCCCCGAAAAGCTCGATGAGCCCCGATCCGAAGCAGGCCACCAGCCCCGCCACCCAGGCCGCCCGCACCGGGTCCGGATGCCCCGCCGCCTGCGCCGCGAGCTTCGCGGGAAGCATGACCAGGAACACATAGGCGAACAGCGACACCGTGTTGATCCCGTAAGGCAGGGCGCACACGTCCGTCCGCCCCGTGGCCCTGGCCAGCCGCATCGCCTGCCACGAGTAGTAGAGGTTGCCCACGACCAGCGACAGCGCCGCCCCGGGCAGGATCCGTCCATAGACCAGCTCCGCCGGGAACCCGAGCACGCCCCGGCAGAGAGCATCGATCAGGAGAAACTGAACCAGGTTGTCGAGCGCGAGCCCGAAGAATCCGTCGACGTCGCCGCGGACCATCCAGCGCATGGGTGTCTCCTCCGTGGGTTGAGCAGAGAGAGGTTACGGCAGGGGAGGGGGTTCTGAGAAGCCGCGCTCCTCCCGTGCT
>JBJMGZ010000253.1:0-6693 GCA_045807605.1 Thermoanaerobaculia bacterium
GAGCTGCTCGCGACGAGCGGCCTTCAGGACCCCGACATCACCTGGTGCACCGAGCTGTCCGCGAAGCTGGCCGAGGCCGCGGGAAGGGAGGCATGGGCGCGGGCGGCGCGGGGGCTGGCGGGAGCCCAGCGTCAATCCGAACAGCCCGGGGCACAGGAATGAGAGCCCGAGTCTCCTGGTACTTTGTCAACCTGGAACTGTCAGGTGGAGTTGGACCACTGAATCTTGCCGAGCCGCGCTTTCCCTGGGAGCGCTGGCGTCCCGCCGGCATGTCCGGAGGAATCGGCGGAACGCCGGCCATTGTCGCCGCCCTGCAAGAAGGTCGGGCCTTCGGCCCAATGTCTTGAGGATGCCGGCGAGACGCCGGCGCTCCCAGTGAAAGCGCACCGCACTCATAGTGTTGGAAATCCAGCAGCCCATCGGCAGCCCACATCCTTCGCTTGACGGAGTGCACATGCGTGCATACACTGGATGGAGGGCGGTTAGATGCAAGACGAATACGACTTCTCTCATGGCAAGCGCGGCCCGGTGCTGCCCGTTGCGCCCGGTAAGACCCGAATTACCATCCGGATCGACAGCGACGTGTTGGACTGGTTCCGCGTGGCTGCCGATCGCGCCGGCGGCGGGAGCTACCAGGCGTTGATGAATCAGGCCCTCCGCGAATACATGCAGAGCCAGAAAGAGCCGCTGGAAGCTACCCTCCGCCGCGTAGTACGCGAGGAGCTTCGGGCCGCGGGAGGGCGGAAGTAGGCTCCGCATAGAGCGGTGCCCTCACCGCGCCACGATCCGGGCGAGCTCCTCCGCGTCATCCCGCTCCATGGCGAGCTCGGCCTCCAGGCTCTCGCGGTCGCGGAAGATCGTGGCCACCGCCGCGATCCGGCCGCCCTCGCGGTAGGAGACCTTGGCGTCGCGGCCGGGGATCGATCCCGTGATCTCGATCGAGTCCCACTTCGCGGCATGGCCGACGTAGGAGATGGTCACGTCGTAGTGCTGGCTCCAGAAGAAGGGCACCGCGTCGAAACGCTCGCCTTTACCCAGGAGGTTGCGCGCCACGGTCTGCCCCTGGCGCTCCGCCACCACCCAGTGCTCGATGCGCAGGCGCTGCCCGGAGTGGGGATCGGGCCAGCGGGCGATGTCTCCGGCCGCCCAGATGCCGGGTGCGCTCGTCTCCAGGAATTCGTTCACGAGCACGCCGTTGTCCACTTTCAGCCCGGCCTGCTCGGCCAGGGACACCCGGGGCCGCACTCCGACCCCGAGGACGACGAGATCGGCTGGAACCTTGTCGCCGTTCTCCAACTCCACCTCGCCATCCCGGATGGCCTTCGGCTTCGTGCCGAGCCGGAAGACGACTCCGTGCTCCTCGTGGAGCGAGCGGACGAAGTCGCCGAGCTCCGGGCCGAGGACCTTCGCGAGCGGCCGTTCGTCGGGCGCGACGACCGTCACTTCCAGCTCGCGCTCGCGCAGCGAGGCCGCCACCTCCAGGCCGATGAAGCTCGCGCCCACGACCACCACGCGCCGGGCCTTCTTCGCCGCCTCGATCAGGGCCCGGCTGTCGGCCAGCGACCTCAGGACGTGAACGTGCGGCAGGTCGGCGCCCGGGATCGGCAGCCGGATCGGCTCGGCGCCGGTGGCGAGGACCAGGGCGCCATAGCCGAGCGACGTGCCGTCGGAGAGCGCCACCGTCTTTGCCCGCGGATCGATGCCGGTCGCCTGCGCCTGCCGGATCTCGATGCGGTGCTCGTCGTAGAGCTCACGCGGATGAAGGGGGATCCAGTCCTCGGATGCCTTGCCGGCGAGGTAATCCTTGGAGAGGTTGGGCCGGTCATAGGGCGGCTCCCCCTCGGGAGCCAGGAGGACGATCCGGCCTGCGAAGCCTTCGCGCCGCAGGGTCTGGGCCACGCAGTTGCCCGCGCCGCCGGCGCCGGCGATGATGACGGGGTCAACCACGGGGTCAACCACCGGGTCCGGACCCTCCGCCCGCGGCCGGGGAGGGGGCTCGATCTTCTCGCGGATGGTGATCCGGTCGCCGTCGCGTTCCACCCGCCAGGCGGTGACGGGGTTGAGGGCCGGCGCGCGCACGGCCTCGCCGGTGCGCAGGCTGAAGCAGGCGTGGTGCCACGGGCAGCGCACCGTATCGTCCACGACGATCCCCTCGGCGAGCGGGCCGCCGTAGTGGGTGCAGCCCGTGCCGATGGCGAACACCTCCCCGCCTCGCCGCACCACCAGCACCGCCTCGCCGCCGCTGTGCCCCACGAGCTGTCCGCCGTCGGGCAGCTCCGCCAGGGAGATCCCCTGGGCCAGGTCGGGTCCGGGAAGCTGCTTCTTGTCACCGCTCATGTCGGCCCTCCCGTCTCTTCATCGTTTCCCTATGCCACGCAACGCAAGCCCCGTGCCCGCAGCGCAGGGGCGCCTGCCGCGGACGCCGCGGTCCGGAGCGAGCAGTCCGTGCCCCTTGCCACGCGGCTCGGGGCACCTGCCCTGCAACGCAAGGCCCCTGCCCCAAGCGCCGTGCCACGTGGTCCAACCCTCGTGCCACATGCCTTCGCGTTGCTGCCCTATGGCACTGCGTTGCTGCCCTATGGCTCTGCGTTGCAATACCATGGCACGGCGCTCGTGCCCTATGCCTTTGCGTTGCTGCCCTATGGCACGACCCCTGTGCCAGAGGGCACAGCCTCTGTGCCATAGGGCACGGCCTCTATGCAACGCGGCACGGCAACGCAAGCCGTCGCTCAGGGAACCGGGACGAAGCACTCGCGGAGCTTGCGGAGGAGCGCGAGGTTCCAGGCCAGGCGCTGGCCGTCCTCGTAGCCGCGCTTCCAGTCGCCGCTGCCCTTGCCCTCGGGGCTGAACGTGCTCCGGAGGAGGCCGGGGCAGTCGCCGTGCACGCGGTCCTTCGCCCTCTCGACGCCGGCCGCGAAGCCCTCCAGGTACTCGGGATCGGAACGCAGGCGGTCGTTGATCCGTGCGGCCTCCTCGATGGCGTCGTCCATGCGGGTGTGGACCGCGGCATTGGTCTGCGCCGCCTTCCAGGATTCGTAGGCGGCGAGCGTCTCTTCATAGTGTTCGGGGAACGGCTCGCGGCGGCGGCCGTTCCAGGCGGAGGAAGCTTCCGCTTCGCGCTCCGAGCCGTGCAGCTCGAGCAGCTCGGCGAGGCGTGTCTCCGCGGCCCCGGAATCCGCGCGCTCGGGGATCGGCACCCGGAGCTGGATGCGGCAGGAGAGCGGGTCGTAGAGCGTGAAGGGTCCGTCGTGGCGTTCCGCCAGGATTCCCTCGGCGATGTCGAGGAACACGTCCACCCGGCCGCGTTTCGCGTCGATCCGCTCGACCCGCGCCAGCTCGCCCGCGTCGAAGCGATGTCTTGCCTTGCTCTCGACACGGGTGCCCACCACGTCGTTGTCGTTGTAGAAGCCGTCGCAGCTCGACGAGATCGGCGCCTTCACCACCACCCAGCCGCCGCGGAAGCGGGCGTTGAGCGTGTCTTCCAGGCCGGCGGCGTGCGCCGCGACGGGGAGGGACAGCAGGAGCGCGACAGCGAGCCGTGCGTTCGGAGGTGTCATGGGCGAGAAGTATAGGCCGGCGGGCTGTTTTCCCTGGGTGCGCCGGCGTCCCGCCGGCATGTCCGGAGAAATCGGCGGAACGCCGGCAATTGTTGCCGCCCCTGCGAGAAGGCCGGGCCTTCGGCCCAATGTCTTGAGAATGCCGGCGAGACGCCGGCGTACCCAGGGCGCCCCCACCCACGGCCAGTCAGGTGCCGCCCCTTGTGGGGCTGAGGATTTCCTGGCCACCCTTCCTGGGGTTGCGCCCCAGGCTAGACGCTTTCGCCCCCTTCGGGGCTGGTTTTGTCGCTGGCGGTGGCCTGCTCCACCTGCCGCCGTACTGCCTCGGCGATCTGATCGATCCCCGTCTGAAGCTCGTCGATTGGAACCTGCCACTCCGTGAGCGTCCGCTGGAGCGGTTCGAATTCGGGGCGCGCCAGCAGCTCGGCGAGCCGGGGTAGCTCGTAGCGCTCCCCCGAGGGCGCCGCTCGGCGCATGGAATTCTTGAGTCCTTGCAGGGCAGTCGCCAAGTGCTGTCTGTGACCTACGATGAGAAAGTAGCCGATTGTGGCCAGCCGGTGCCGAGCCGCTTCCTCAGCCTCCCCCAAATCCTCAAGGTAGTTAGCAAGGTTGTTGTGCGAGATGGACCGATCTGCAAGATCGGAGAGCCGATTACAGACCGCCAGCGCCTGCCGTTCCAGGCCGGCGGCCTGCTCATGTTCCCCTCGCTCATCCCACAGGTCGGCCAGTGCCGAGAGGGCTTTGGCCTCATGCGGAAGATCTCCCGCCCCGCGAAAGATGGTCAGGCAGACCTCAAGCACCCGCTGGGCCTCATCGAGGCGGCGGAGCCGCAGCAACGGGAAGCATCGGTTGAAGCGGTTCCTGGCCAGCCCATGCTCTTCTTCGCCCAACGCTAGCTGGATCTCTTCGATCTCGGCGAGAATGTCGAGGCAGGCCTCCCATCGCTTGAGCGACCGGTTGATGTCTTCAGCGATATCCAGGCCCGAAATCAAAGCCCGCGCCAGAAAGACCGGATAGGGAGCTTCCGGAACCGGCTCACCCTCGCGATGCCTCCGCCACCAATCCCGGATCTCTTCAAGGCGGCTCTCGACCTCCGGCAGGGCTCGTTTCACCTCACCCTGCATCACGTCGATGCGGAGCGTCTCAAGCTCGCTTCCGAGGACATTCACCCGCGGCGAGCCGGCTTGCTCATGGGCTTCCGCGCTTCGCAGATAGGTGGACTTGGCGTCGTCAAGCCGGCCGGCACCTCCCAACGCATTCGCCCAGTTCTGACAGGTTGTTTCGACGTGACTCCAGTGCCCTGCCTCCTCGGCCTCCGCCACGGCCTGCTCGTAGAACAGGAGCGCCTCATCTTGCCGACCGCCTCGGTTCAACGCATCCGCCAGGTAGGTCCGCAGGCTCCAACGATCCTTGCCAGCGGGGACCTGCTCGACGACCCCTTCGAGCTCGGCGATCACCCGGCGCAGCAGCCGCGGGTCGTTCGTCGAAGTTACGACCCCGCTGGCAAAGGAGCCCAGCCTATCGAAGGCCCGAGCCCGGACGAGATAGGAGATCCCCCGCCGGCCCGCCTCCACCGCCCGCTCCCGTGAGCCTTCCCCTCCGGCATTCATCAGGGCATTGAACGCCGCGGCGTAGCGCTCGCCGTAGGCCACCCAGACCTGTTCCTCCGCCCGTCCGCCCTTCTCCTCGGGATGAGCCTCGATCCAGACGGCAGCCCGCTCGCGGACCAGTTCATGAAACCCGTAGACGCCCCCCTCCTCTATCGTCAGCAGCCCCGCCCCGGTCAGCTCCGCGAGTAACGGGCCGACCAGCGGCAGGGCGGCGGCCTCGCCAGCCTGCTCCTTCTCCAGGCTCCGCCCCGACCAAACCCCCTGGATGAGCTCCTCCGTGACGGGCTCCATAGCCAGCGTCACCAGCCAGAGGAGCCGCCGGGCTGGCGGCGAGGCTCGGTGGATCAGCAGGTCCACCGAGCCGATCGCCACGTCCTCCAGATAGGCACGCTCCTTCTCGAGCTCGGCCTTCGAAAGAGGCGCGAAGACATCGGGCAGGCGGTCGAGCCCCTTGGCTTCCAACTCGTCGAGAGCCTGCGACAAAGCCTCCGGGTCACCGGCCAAGGCGCTCAGACGGGTGAGGATGAGCGGATGGCCGCGGCTCACTTCAAGGAGCCGAAGCGCCAGCTTGCGGCCGGCCTCATCGCCGAAGGCCAGGCGGCGCAAAGCCTCGCTGCCCTGGAGGAACAGCACCGCCTCCGCCATCGGAAGAGGCCCCAGCGACAGCCACAGCGTCCTCTCTGCATCGGCGAGCGCCGCCAGCTTGTGGCGCGAGGTCACGATCAGGCGCGAGCTGCTTCCCGGCAGGTTCTCTACCAGATGCCGCAGGAGGCGGTCCCACTCCGGGTCCTCGCAGGCGTAGCCGCCCGCTCCCGCCACCCGTTCGAGGTGCGTCTCGAAGTTGTCGAGCACTAGCAGCAGCCGCTCGCTACGCATGACATCGAGCAGGTTCTCGCGCATCTTCCGCCAGCGGGCCTCGCCGCTCAGCCGGTTCCCCTCGGGGAGGTAGATCGCCGCGTAGGGTTCCTGCTCGCACAGCTCGCGGTAGGCCCGGCTATGCAGGGCGAGCCGCTCGTCGAGCCGGCGCAGGAAGTCGTCGAGGGAGACCGGAAGCGGCTTCGACTGGAAGGCGAAGACGCCGTCGAAGCGGCGATGCCAGAGGTGAACGGCCTCGGCCACCAGGGCGGTTTTGCCCAGGCCGGCCAGCCCCTGCACCAGGGCCACGGCCGGCTGCCCCGCCTCCAGACACCGGCGAAGCCGGCTCAGCGGCTCGCCGCGGCCTACCAGCTCCGCGGGCCGGTCGAGCTCGTGGCTGTCCGTAAGCAGCGGCTGGGGCCGTGGCCGGCGAAGAGCCAGGGCGTCGCTGCGTCCCTTGGGTGCCGGCAGGGGACCGGCGTCGAGCCCGAAAAGAAGCGGCGTGGCGTGATCGACCACGTCATGCTCGGCTGCCTTCCGGTCCAGCAGTTCTCTGCGGGCCAGAGCTAGCGCGCTCGCCGGCGCCTTGGGCTGGGCGTCGGCGAACAGGCGGCGGTAGAAGAGGCCGGCGAGGTCGAGAGCATAGGCGTCTCCCACCTCGTAGCGCATCG
>JBJMGZ010000254.1:0-10615 GCA_045807605.1 Thermoanaerobaculia bacterium
AATGCGCGGTTGATGCTGGAGCGGCTCCAGAAGGCCCTCCCCCTCTTCGTCTCCATGGGAGATCGAGCCCGCGAGGCCGACGTCCTCACCTACACCGGGGTTGCCCTGAAAGGCCTCAGCCGGCACCGGGAGGCGATCGAGCTCTTCGAGCGTTCCCTGACGATCCGGCGGGAGCGCGGCGACCTCTGGGGCGAGGCGATCACCGCGAGCAACATCTGCGTGGCCCGGGTCGACCTCGGCGAATGGCGGGAGGCGATCCCCTGCTTCGAGCGCATCCTCCCTCTGCTCAAGCAGGTCGGGGAGCCGGACATCGGGGCGCTCAACGGGCTCGGAGGCGCGTACAGCCAGCTCGGGGAGCCCGCCAAGGCAAGGGAGTACTTCACCGCCTGCCTGGACAGAGCCCGCGCCCTGGGGAACAGCGGCTGGGAAGCCATGACCCTCAACAATCTTGCGGCGCTCGCCGTGGACCAGGACGACCTCGGCACGGCGCTGGACTACTACGGCGACGCCTTGAGCATCTTCCGGACGCTCGGCAATCGCTCCTGGGAGGGCCGGGTCCTCGCCAACCGCGGCTATGCCTACCTGCTGCTGGGCGTGCCCCAGAGGGCGCTGGAGGACTTCGCGCAGGCGTTGCCCATCCGCCGGGAGCTCAAGGACCGGGAGGGGGAGGTCAACACCCTGGACAACCTGGGATCGGCGCAGGAGAAGCTGGGGGATGTGGCCAAGGCCCTGGAATCCTACGAGGAGGCGTTGAGGATCTCGACGGAGATCGGCTACCGGGTCGGGGAGGCCGCCTCCTTGAACCTCCTGGCCTCGGGTCATCTCGCGGCCGGCGACGCGGACCGGGCGCTGGAGCTCTTCGGCCAGGCTGCCGACCGCCATCGCAAGCTCGGGAACCGCAGCGGGCTGTCGCTCTCGCTGCAGAAGACGGGCGAGGTCGAAGCCCGGCTCGGCCACCCCGACCGGGCGCTCGCCGCGTTGCGCGAGGCCCTGGGACTGCGGCGCGACCTGGAGGACCGGGCCGGGCAGGCCGAGACCCTGACTTCCATGGCGGCCGTGGAGCGCGGGATGGGCTGCGTCGAAGACGCCCTCTCCCACGTCCAGGAAGCCATCGGCCTGGTCGAGTCGGTCCGGGTCACGGTCGCGGACCCGGAGCTCCGCGCCTCCTTCCTCGCCTCCCGCCGCTCCGCCTTCGACCTCGCCCTGGGGATGCGGATGGACCTGGAGCGCCGCGAGCCGGGCAAGGGCCACGCCGAGGCGGCGCTCGCGCTCAGCGAGCGCGCCCGCGCCCGCTCGCTGCTCGACCTGGTCCAGGAGGCGGGCGCCGGGAGCCGCCAGGGAGTCCCGCAGGAGCTGCGCGACCGGCAGACGAGCCTCGCCTTCCAGCTCGGACGCAAGTCCCGGGAGCTGCGCACCGCCGCGGCGGCGGAGGAGCGGGACCGGCTCCAGCACGAGGTGACCGAGCTGCTCGCCGACGCCGACCGCCTGGAGAACGAGATCCGCCGCGCCAATCCGCGCAATGCCGTGCTCGACCGGCCCGCTCTCGACGCGGCCGGCATCCGCGGCCTCCTGGACCCGGACACCGTGCTCCTGGAGTACAGCCTGGGCGCCGAACGGAGCTTCCTCTGGCTCGTCACCCGGGAACGGGTCGAGGGCTTCGAGCTCCCGGGCCGGTCCGAGATCGAGAACGCGGCGCGAGCGAGCTACGAAGACCTCCTGGACCCGGAGAAGAAGGATGCCGGAGTGCATGCGGCCCTGAGCCGGCTCCTCTTCGGGAAGGTGGCGGACCGCCTGCACTGCCGGCGCCTGGTGATCGTCGCGGACGGCGCGCTCCACTACGTGCCCTTCGCTGTGCTGCCCGATCCGGAAGACCCGTCCGGAGGCACCCCGCTCGTCGTCGGGCACGAGATCGTGTCGCTGCCGTCGGCTTCGGTTCTGGACGTACAGCGCCGGGTGCTCGCGGTCCGGCCGCGAGCGGAGAAGGCGGTCGCGATCCTGGCCGATCCGGTCTTCCAGGCCTCGGACCGGCGCCTCCCTGAGGCCCGCTCGGACCAGGCCCCCCGGTCCGCCGCGGCGCCGGCCGAACGATTCCAGCGGCTGGCGGGCTCCGGGCGCGAGGCCAAGGCCATTGCGGACCTCCTGCCTCCCGGCCAGGTCTTCCTGGCGCTCGGGCCCCAGGCCAGCCGCGCCACGGCCCTGAGCGGCCAGCTCTCCGGGCACCGCGCCGTCCATTTCGCCACTCATGGCGAGATCGATCCCGAGATCCCCCGCCTCTCCTTCCTCGCCCTGTCCATGTTCGACGAGCAGGCCCGGCCGCAGGAGGGGTACCTGCGATTGAGCGACGTCTACAACCTCCAGCTGGATGCAGACCTCGCGGTGCTCTCCGGGTGCAGGACCGCGCTCGGCCGCGAGATCCGGGGAGAGGGCCTGATGGGGCTCACACAGGGCTTCTTCTATGCCGGGGCGGAGCGGGTGATGGCGAGCCTCTGGCTCGTGGAGGACCGCGCGACCGCCGAGCTGATGAGCCGCTTCTACAGCGCCATGTTCAAGGAAGGACTCCCTCCGGCCGCCGCCCTGCGCGCGGCCCAGCTCTCCGTCCGCGGCGACCCGCGCTGGCAGGACCCGTTCTACTGGGCGCCCTTCGTGCTCCAGGGCGACTGGCGCTGAAGCTTGCCATCCGCTTTCTTCAATGAAATGATTTTCGCTCCGGCGACAGAAATAGGTGAGGGATGAGTGTGAACGCCCCATGGTTTCCCATGTGAAAGGAGCGGAAATGGCCGACATCAACTACTTTCTCGAGCCCAAGGGTTGGAAGGTGACCGCCGGGAGCGGAGTGATGGCCCAGCATCTCCCTGGGAGGGGGAGCAGCATCAAGTTCGAGCCGCAGCAGAACGGGTCCGCCAGGACCTTCCGCATCGTCCCGGCCGGACGGTCGAGGTCGGCTCGGACCATCGAGGGCTTCCGGTATCAGAATGGCCGCCTGGAGCTGCCGACCCGGATCGCGGAATCGGATTGCCTGCTGGTGATCGAAGAGGACAAGAAGGGTGGCAAAAACCGCCTCAAGGGCAAGGTCGAGAGCCCCGGCAAGCCCAAGCCCAAGGCCGGGCCCAAGCCGCTGCCCGAGAAGGACATGACGAGCACCTGGGGGGCGGAGAGCAACGCCGGCACCGGCGGCACCGGCGGGGGGACCAAGTAAGGGAATTGCGCCTCGTCGCGGCCGGGCGGAGCGCGGAAACCAGTATGATCCCCGTCGCCAAAACGACGGAGGTCTATCGGATGAGAAAGTCTGCCGCGCTCCTGCTCGCCGCCCTGTCCCTGACCACGGCCCTGCAAGCCGAGGAGGCTCGCCTTCCCCAGCCCAGCCCCGCCGCCAGGGCCGCCCTGACCGTGGGGATCACGGACATCGAGATCGTCTATCACCGTCCCGGGGTCAAGGGCCGGCAGATCTGGGGCGGGCTCGTGCCCTGGGGCGAGGTCTGGCGCCTGGGCGCCAACGAGGCCACGACGATCTCGTTCTCGACGGCCGTCCAGGTCGAGGACCACGACGTGCCCGCCGGCACCTACGGCCTGTTCGCCATCCCCGGCCAGGACAAGTGGACCCTGATCCTCAACAAGCAGCCGAAGCAGTGGGGCGCCTACTTCTACAAGCAGGAGGAGGACCTCCTGCGCTTCGACGTGAAGCCCCAGCCCGGACCGGCCACCGAGTGGATGGCCTTCCACATGACGCCGGGCGGGGAGGGCGCGGCCACGGTCGAGATGGCCTGGGACACCCTGCGCGTCCCCTTCACGGTGAAGGCGGACGTGCAGAGGATGGTCTGGGAGGGCCTCGACCGGCTTCTCAACGGCAATCCCGACGCCGACAACTACCTGTCGGCCGTGACCTACGCGCTCCAGACCGGCAGCCGGCTCGACCAGGCCATGGGCTGGGTCGACAAGTCGCTCGCCCTGCAGGAGACCAACTTCTGGGGGCACGAGTACAAGGCCAAGCTCCTCCAGCGCGAAGGCAGGGTGGAGGAGGCCATGCAGCACCTCGACAAGGCCATGGCCTTCGCCAAGGGCAAGGCGCCGCAGGCGTACATCGACGGGCTGGAAAAGCTGAAAGGCGAGTGGAAAATGTAGGGGCGGGGCTTGCCCCCGCCCGGGAGGGGGTAAACCCCTCCCCTACATTCCCCCCAAGACGCTACCGATCGAAATACCCCTCGCGGGTCCGCGCTCTGTGCCCTCCCCGCACCCGCACCTCCAGCTTGTGCCAGGAGCCGTCGCCGTGGTTCCGGGTGGGCTGGTAGCCGAGCACGTACTGCTCGCGCAGCTCGCGAAGGATCTTCTGGAGCGCGGTTCCGACCTGGGCCACGTCGGGGATGACCTCCACCCGCCCGCCGCTCTCGGTGACCGCGGTCTCCAGGAGGCGGAGCTGCTCCTCGTGCCCCTTGCGGTCCCGCCAGGCCGAGGAGCGCTCGATCCGGCCCCGCGAGTCCTCCTGGAGGCGGATCCAGTAGAGCAGCGCCTGGCTGCCGCGCGCGGCCCAGCGGACGTCCTCCATGCCGAGCGTGCTCTCCACGTCCACGCCGTCGGAGAGCAGCACCACCACCCGGCGCCCGAACCGGCCGTCCAGGTCGCGGAGGGCGAGGTAGAGATGGTCGTTGATCGCCGTGCCGCCGCGGGCGGCCACCCCCTCGACCGGCGCGAGCAGGGTGGCCGCGTCGTTCGAGAACGGGGTGCGCATCAGCAGCTCGTCCGAGAACAGCATCACCGAGACCTCGTCCTGGGGGAGGACCCGCGACACGAAGGCCCTCACCCCCTCGGCCGCGGTGCGCAGCCGGGCACCTTCCATGCTGGCGCTCGCGTCGAGCAGCAGCACCGCCGAGAGCGGCAGGTCGCCGCGGGAGAAGGTCGAGACGGCCTGCGGCTCGCCGTTGTCGAGGACCTGGAAGTCGGCCGCGGCCAGATCGAGCACCGGGCTTCCGGACGGCCGGGTCACGGTCACGTAGAGCTGCTGCAGCTCGACGTCGATCACCTCGTCCACCCGGATCTCCGCTTCCGGCGGAGCGGGAGGGAAGGGGGCCTGGAGGAGGGCGGCGAGAAGGAGAGCCGGGAGCATCAGCGCCCACCCCGGGCCGGCGTGCCTTCCAGGGCCCGGGCGAGGGCGGCGAGGCGGAGGAGCGACTGCTGGGTGAGCGAGCGGCGGACCTCGTCGAGGGCGGCGGTCGGCCACTGGCCGTAGCGGTGGCGCGGCGAGCCTTCCGCGGCCCGCGCCCGCGGCCGGACTCCGGCCAGGATCTCCCGCGCCGCGGCGGGCGAGCCCTGCCGCTCGAGCAGGTAGGCGAGCTGCACCGCGAGCTGCGTCTGCTCCGGGAGGCGGGCCACGGCCTGGCGCAGCAGGGCGACGGCGCGGTCCTGCCGGCCGTCGCGCAGATGGAGGCGGACCAGCTCCTGAAAGGCCACGGTCTTGACCCAGTCGGGCACGCTCTCCGAGGCCAGCCGCTGCAGGACGTCCCGCGCCTGCGCCGACCTTCCGACCCGGTCGAGGTTGACCCCCAGGCGCAGCCGCGCCTCCGCGCTGCCGGGATGGGCCTGGACCAGGCGTTCCAGGACCTCGATCGCCCGCGGATAGTCGCCGTCGCGCTCGGAGCTGGCGGCGAGGAAGAGACCCACGGCCTCGTTGCGGCCGTCCAGGGCGAGCGCGCGGTCGAGGAGGGCGCGGCTGGCGCTCTGGACTCCGGATGCGAGCAGGTCGGCCGCCAGGCTGAGCAGCGCCTGCGCGGCCACGCTCTCGGAGCCGCCGCGCTCGGCATAGGCCGTGGCGAGATCGGCGGACGTGCGGCGGGCGCTCTCGGCCAGGTAGAGCTCCTTGCGCTCCCGCAGGCTGCGGTAGAGCTCGGCATGCAGGAGCGCCAGGGGGAGCAGCACCTCGGGATCGCCCTTGCCGAGGCGCTGCGCGGTCTCCAGCTCCACCTCCCGCAGGCTCTCGGCGGACTGCGGCGACTGGCGGTAGAGGACTGCCTCCATATCCCCCAGGCGGGAGACGACCTGGTCGAGCGGCGTGCCCGAGGCGAGCCCGCGCAGCGCCTCCTCGTAGCCCTGGCGGGCCCTGCGCTCCAGCTCCGCGTTGCGGCGGCGCCCCTTCGGAGCCTCCGTAGCAGTTGATCCCCTTGCCGGCGACGGCGGAGCGCTCTCGCCCCCGAGCCGCCGGAGCTGGGCCCAGACCGGCTCCTCGTCGAGCGGGTTCTCGGAGAGATAGAGCACGGTCAGCTCGGGCGTCTCGATCCGGGCCGAGCCGCCGGCCACCACGAGCGCGGCGCGGTAGCGGCCGGTCTCCAGCTTGGGAAGGTCGAAGTCGCAGACCAGGCGCTCGGGCGCCGGTCCCGGGATGCGCGTCCGCTCGACCACGCGGCCGGCCACCTCCTGGACCTTCTTGCCCGCCTCGGTGCGCAGCTCCAGCGTCACCGCGGAGTCGGCGGGCAGCCCCCGGCCGAGGAGCGCCACCCGGCGCGTGCGCCCGCCCGCGAGGAGCGGCAGCGAGGCGGGCAGGCCCCAGCCCTCGTCCACGAGCAGGGGAGCCAGGGAGCTCTCCAGCTCTTCGGGTGCTTCGGCGGGCCGCGCCAGCACCCAGCGCCCGCGCGGATCGCTGAAGAGAGGAGGGAGGAGAACCGGACCGGCGCCCGCCGAGGGCACGGTCAGCGGGAGCACCCGCAGGCTGTAGCGCAGGGTGTCGGGATCGACCACGAGCACCCGCAGCGAGCCCGTTCCCGCCGGCATGGAGACCGTGCCCACGAACTTGATGCCGCCGTCGAGCACGGCCTCGCCGACCTTGGCGAGGTCGAGGCGCAGCCCCTGGGCCAGGTAGTCGTGCACGGCGCCGTCGGCGCCCATGGCATAGGCGTAGACCTCGACGCGCTGGGTATCCTCGTACAAGCGCTCGCCGGGTCGCCGACCGGTGAGGAGCCCGTTGCCCTCGATCTCGACGAGCAGGGGCACCAGGGTCCGGCCGTCCGCGCTCCGCTGCCCGGAAGGCACGGCGAGCGCGGCCATGGGCAGGCCGCCCCCCTCCTGCCCGGTGGTCAGCAGGGTCGCGATGGGACCCTGAAGCCCCCGCAGCGGACGGGTCTGGAGGGCGAAGGAGAGATGGTCCGCGGGCTGGGCGAGGGCGGAAGCGGCGAAAAGCAGAGCGAGCGCAAAGGCCCTACGAAGCATCCTTGTCCTTGCCCTTCTTCTTCCCGTCCTCCACCTTCAGCTCCAGGCTCACCGCCGACTCCACGGCGGCCACGTCGTCGCGCACCGCCACGGCCAGCCGGTAGATCCCGGGCCGGAGCCGCACGCTCGTGGCGAACGCGCCGGTCTGCCCCATGGCGGCGACCATCTGCGCGTTGGTGATGCGCACCGGCGCCTCCAGCTTGTTGCCGGAGGTGAGGCCGGATTCGGCCTGCGTCAGGAGAAAGATCGCCAGCCGTCCCTGGTGCTCGCTGCCGTGCGGCAGCAGGGTCAGCTTCGCCAGGGGGACCTTCACCGTCACCGGCACGGTGTAGCTGCCGTCGCGCTCCCGCTTGCCCTCGGCCAGGTCCACCCGGATGTCGAGCGGGTTCTCGGACACGCCGAGCAGCAGCGCGGCGGCGGCGCGCTCCTGGGTCCGCAGGTCCGGGCTCTTGGCGCGGTACCCCGCGGGAGCGCGGAGGCGCACGCCGGGCCGGCGCACGCGCACCTCCAGGGGATGCCAGGCGCCGTCGCCCTCCTGCGGGGAAGACCGCGGAGACAGGTAGGCCAGCGAGTAGGAGTGCCGGAGGTCCGACTCCAGGCCCTCGGCGAGGCGCTCGATCCCCTCCAGGTTGAAGACGGCCATGCCGCCGGTGCCCTGGGTCAGCAGGTGGAGCGACTCCCCGGCGCCGGTCTCCGTCTGGGCCGCGGAGGCGCCGACGTTGCGCGGGTCCGGCCGGGCCGAGGCGCCGCCGGCGGGAGCGGTGGCATAGACGGCGATCCGGTTGGCGCCGGCGCCGGCGGCGAGGTCGCGGACGGCGGTGCGCAGGTCCCAGCCCGGGCGCTCCAGGTCCACGGAGCCGGAGCCGTGCGCCGCGCGGGTGGAGCGGTACTTCTCCAGCCAGGTCTGGTAGATCCCCTCGCCCGGCCGCAGGTCGAACCCCGGGCTCACCAGGAGCACCGCCTTGCGCCCCGGCAGGCCGGCGAGCGCGGACGCGAGACGGTCGAGCGAGACCAGGGACTGCAGCACCTCCGCTTGGCGGCGCTCGGCATAGGCGCGGACGGAGGTCAGGGAGGTGCCCGCGGCCATCTCCGCGTTCGACTGCATCTGGCTGCCCACGACCTGTGCCGAGCCGAGCGCGTTGGCACTGGGCGCGTCGCCGAAGCGGATCTCGTCGAGCACGGCCTTGCGCGCGGCGGCGTCCGAGGGGACGCCGGGCGAGTCCCTCTCCAGCTGCTTCAGGGCGGCGGCGACCAGGGCCGGGTCCGAGGTGAACGGCTGCACGATCCGCAGACCCGCTCCCAGGCGCGCGACCAGCACCCGGTCCGCCGCTCCCAGGAGGCGGTCGAGCTGCCGTGCGATCCCCGCGTAGGCGGAAGACCGCTCGGCCGGCTGGATCTGCGCGTCGTCGAAGAGGATCACCAGGTGGAGCGGCGCGGCCTGCGCCTCGCCCTCTCCGACCGAGGTACCGGAAAAGTGGGTGATTTGCACCGGCTGGCCGTCGTCGAGGACCTCGAAGTCCTCCGCCGTCAGGTCCGCGACCGGCGCGCCGTCCTCGCCCGAGGCGACCAGGTCCACGTTGACGACCTCGACGTCCAGCTCGTCCGCGAAACGGGGCGGCGAAGGCTCCTGCGCCGCCAGGAGAGCGGGGACGAGTAGAGCGCCGGAGAGGATCAGGATCTTGGTCATGCTCTCCCTCCTGAGGGGCAGGATGGCAGCCATTGTAGCCGTTGGGTTGACCCTCCGGAGCCGCTCTTGTAGATTGAACATTGGAAATTCAATCTGCATGAAGGCCTTCTCCGCATGCCTCGCGGTCCTGCTGGCGGCCTGCTCGCCGCCGAGCGGCGACGCCACGCTTACGGAACACGTGGCCGGGCAGGTGCGCCGGGAGCTGGGGGACGAGGCGACGGTCCGCGTGAGCGCGCCCAAAACGCTGGAGGTGCGCTTTGCGGACGGGACCTCCTTGACCGCCAGCCTCGACAACCTGGCGCGGGACTGCGAGCTGAGGCCGGATGGCTGCGAGGCTTCGACCGCGACCGTCGTCCGTTCCATCGCGCAGAGCCACGTTGCCGCCGGCGCCGGCAGGCGCGAGGCGCTGCGGGTGACCGTCAAGAGCCGCGACTGGGTGGACAACGCCCGGACCCTTGGGGCCCCGCCCGTGGCCCGTCCTTTCGTCGGGGACCTCTGGAAGGTCTACGTCTTCGATCAGCCGGACTCCATGCGGCCCCTCGTGGCAAAAGACCTCGAAGCCCTGAAGATGACCGAGGACGAGATCGACGCGCTGGCCCTGGCCAACCTCGACAAGGCGCTCGTGGACTTCCCGCACCAGCCGGTCGAGGAGGGCTCGCCCGTCCGGGTCCTCCACGCCGGAGACAGCTACGACGCCAGCCGTCTCCTCCTGCACGAGCGCTGGCGCGAGCTGGCGGGCCAGGTCAAGGGCGACCTCCTCGTCTGCGCGCCGAGCCGCGACTTCGTCTACTTCGTGGGAGCCGGCGAGAGCCCCGAGGTCCTGCAGGATTTCCGGAGCCGGATGGCGGGCATGGCGAGCGCGGAGTCCCACTCCATCGCCCTCCACATCCTGCGCTGGACGCCGGCAGGCTGGGTGGTCGAGCCCGGGTAGGGCGGGGGGCGGGCGAGCCCACCCCCCGGTTCACTGCTACGGCTGCTGCACGATCTTCACGTCATCCACGGCCGCCTCGACCAGGCTCGCCGTGCTCGCATCCGCGGCCTCGATGCGGATGCGGACCGTCTGCCCCGCGAACGAGCTGATGTTGATCGAGCGCGACTCCCAGACCGCGTCGTCGTTGTTGGCCGCGTTCAGCTCCTCGAAGACCGTCGAGGTCGTCGAGCCCACCACCTTGACCCGGAAGAAGTCCGCGGAGGACGAGTTCGTGCCGTGAGCCATGTAGAAGGAGAAGGAGAGCGTCAGCACCCCGGTCGAAGGGAGCGCGATCGCCGGCGACTGGATGGTGGTCTGGCCGCCGTCGACGTCGAAGTCGCCCGCCGCTGCGCCCGCCAGCCGGCCGGTCACCAGGTCGTTGACGCCGCTCACGGTCGTGCCGAGCTGCTTGGTGCCGCTCGACGTGGTGGTTGCCGGGTCGCCGCGCTCCCACATCCCGGTCGTGGCCGTATCCGTGCCCAGCGGGTTCACGGTCCAGCCCAGGCTGGTCTCGAAATCATCGAAGAACACCGTGACCGGCGGGTTGCCGCCGCCCGCGGCCACGTCGCCGGTCACCACCAGGGCGAAGGGCTGCGATCCGTTCGGGATGTTGAACGCCTTCACCGCCACCGTGTAGGTCCCCGCGGCCGGGGCGTTCAGAAGCACCTGCTCCAGCGTGTTGCGCCGGTCCGCCGTGCCGCCGGTCGCGGACTGGCCGGAGGCGAAGACGTTGCCGCGCCAGATCGTCCCCGTCGGGCCGGTGACGG
>JBJMGZ010000255.1:0-8325 GCA_045807605.1 Thermoanaerobaculia bacterium
CGGAAGGCATCGCCGTAGCCGCCCGGAATCACCTCGAGGATGGCGCCGGTCTCCGGGTCGCGCACGACCTGGTCGCCGCCGGTTCCGGTCGCGTTGTAGCCGAGATGGAGGTCGAGCTGCGGCCTCATCTGACCGCGGGCGTATCGCGACTCGATTTCGGCCTGGGCGATGGCGAGCTCCTGGCGCTGGATCTCCGGCCGGCTGTCGAGAGCCGCCTGGATCGCCTCGTCGAGATTGATCTGGACACGGTCCATGACCGGGTCGGTGGTGGGGCGGATCTCGGCCTGCCAGAGCGGCCCCGCCGGCAGGTTGAGGAGCTGGCGGAGCACGTCCTCGGCGTCGCCCACGGCCTGCTGGGCGCGGATGATCTGCTCTTCGTTGGAGGCGATGGCCGCTTCGCTCTGCACCAGCTCGAGGGGAGCCATCGTGCCGACGTCGACTTGGATGCGGTTGCGCTCGTGCAGCTCCTTGGCGAGCCCGAGGCTCTCCTGGGCGACGATGAGCTGCTGGCGCGCGCCCACCAGGTTCCAGTAGGCGTCGATCACGTCCTGCACGGTCACGGTGACCTGGCGCTCGAGCTCCTCGCGGCTCGCCTGGCTGCGGTTCTGCGCCACCAGGAGCGCGCGCTCCGTGGGCAGGCGGCCGAAATCGCGCAGCAGCGGCTGGACGAAGCGGAATTCGAGGCCCGACCTGTAGCCCGGGTTCACCGTGGCGAACGGGTTGTTGCTCTCCTGGCGGATGTTGCTCCAGCCCAGGTCCAGGTTGCCGCCCGTGGGGAAGAGCTGGTTGAAGCCGAAGTTGAACCTCTGCTCGTTGGACTGCGACGCCTGCAGTCGCGAGATGGTCGGCGACTTCGAGTCCTCGGCATAGAGGTCGGCCCTGGCGAGCAGGTCGTAGATGCCGAGCGTCTGGTCGATGCCCAGGCGCGCGCGGTTGCGGGTGTAGCGCTGGATGGACAGGCCGAGGTTCTGGCGCAGGGCGATCTCGACCGCCTCGTCCAGGGTGAGCAGGACGGCCCCGTCCCGGACTTCCACCCCGGTCGCCTCGACCGGCGGGGCCGTGGCGTCGACCTTGATCTGCTGCGGTTCCTGAGCCCCCGCCGCGCCAGCCAGCAGCAGGAGACCTGCGGCAAAAAGAGTGAATCCCGAACGGTTTGTCATGAGCTCCTCGTCACCTATGAAATCGGTGGATCCCGTGTACGAATCTCGTGCGGCGCCAGGCGCCGGCCCTTGATGACTTACGCATGGGCGCGGCAAAGGTTACCACTTGCGGCGGTCAGCTCGCCCGGGTAAAAGCAGGCAGCGAAATGTCCGGGCTGAATCTCAGCCAGCGGTGGGACCTCATTCGCGCAGCGCGGACGCGCGATCGGGCAGCGGGGATGGAACGGGCACCCCGGCGGCGGCGCGAGCGGGGAGGGCGGCTCGCCGGCCAGCACGATGCGCGAGCGCCGGCGGCCCGGCTCCGGCCGCGGCACGGCCGAGAGCAGGATCACCGTGTACGGATGGAGAGGCCGCGAGAACAGCTCGGTCCGCGGCGCCACCTCCACGACCCGCCCCAGGTAGAGGACCGCCACCCGGTCCGCCAGGCGCTCCACCGCGGCCAGGTCGTGAGCGATCAGCAGCAGCGCGAGCCCGAGCCGTTCCCGCAGGCCCTCCAGCAGGCTGAGGATCTGGCCGCGGATCGATACGTCGAGCGCCGTCACCGGCTCGTCCGCCGCGAGCAGCTCCGGCCCGGCCGCCAGGGCGCGGGCGATGCCGACCCTCTGGCGCTGCCCGCCGGAGAGCTCGTGCGGCCAGCGCCCGCTCATCTCCGGCGGCAGGCCGACCGTGCCCAGCAGCTCGCGCACCCGCTCCCCCCTCTCCCGCCGGCTCAGACCGCTCTCGTGCACCTCCAGCGGCTCGGACACCGCCGAGCCGATCCGCTGGCGCGGGTCGAGCGAGCCGTAGGGGTCCTGGAACACCATCTGGAACCGCCGCCGCCGGCGCCGCAGCTCCCGCGGCCGGAGGGCCAGCAGGTCCTCGCCGTCGAAGCGCACGCTCCCGGCCGTGGGCTCGACCAGGCGCAGCGCGCAGCGCGCGATCGTGGTCTTGCCGCTCCCCGACTCCCCCACCAGAGCCAGGCACTCGCCGCGGCTCACCGCGAGATCCACCCCGTCCACGGCGCGCACCGTGCCCAGCATCCGCCCCAGCAGGCCGTGCCGCACCGGGAACTCCTTGCGCAGGCCCGCGATCTCCAGCAGGGGTTGCGTCAAGACGGCAGCCCTCCCAGGCGGGGTATCTGGGCCAGCAGCTCCCGGGTGTAGGGATGGGCGGGAGCGCGGAACACGTCCTCGACCTTCCCCTCCTCGACGATGCGGCCGTCGCGCATCACGGCCATGCGGTCGCAGGTCTCGGCCACGATGGCGAGGTCGTGGGTGATCAGGAGGACCGACAGGCCGAGGCTGGAGCGCAGCGCTTCGAGCAGCTCCAGGATCTGCGCCTGGATGGTCACGTCGAGCGCGGTCGTGGGCTCGTCGGCCAGGAGCAGGTCGGGACCGCCGGCCAGGGCCATGGCGATCAGGACGCGCTGCCGCTGGCCCCCCGAGAGCTGGTGCGGGTAGTCGTCGAGACGCCGGCCCGCGTCGGGCAGGGCGACCAGGTCGAGCAGGCGGAGGACCTCCGCCCGCGCCTCGCGCCTCGACAGGGACCGATGCGCGCGCACCGCCTCGGCGATCTGGAAGCCCACGGGCCAGACCGGGTCGAGCGCGGTCGCGGGCTCCTGGAAGACGATGCCGATCCGCCGGCCGCGCACCCGCCGGATCTCGCGCTCGGGCGTGGCGAGCAGATCGCCGGCGGCGTTATCTCCCCGAGCCTCATCTCCCCGAGCCGTCAGGCGCACGCTGCCTCTGACCCGCGCCCGCGGCGGGTGGTGGCGAACGACCGAGAGCGCGGTCAGGCTCTTGCCCGAGCCGGACTCGCCCACCAGGCCGACGATCTCGCCGCGGCCGATCGCGAGCGACACGCCGCGCACGGCCGGCACCCATCCGCCCGCCGCGGGGAAAGCCACCTCGAGGCCGTCGATCTCCAGGAGCGCCATGCCTTTAATCTGTAGGGGAGGGGCTTGTCCCCTCCCGGGCGGGGGCAAGCCCCGCCCCTACATTCCCCGCCCGCCGGCGCAGCCAGGCCACGGTCGAGGCGATGCCGAAGCCGGTGGCGCCGGCGCGCTTGGGGTTGACCTCCGCGGACAGGTAGGCGACGCCGGCGATGTCCAGGTGCGCCCAGCTCTTCATATCGCCGACGAACTGCGAGAGGAACGCCGCGGCCGTGCTCGACGAGCCGGGGCGCCCCGCGGAGTTCTTGAGGTCGGCATGGATGCCCTTCATGTCCTCCAGGAACTCGGGGTAGAGCGGCATGCGCCAGAGCCGCTCGCCGGAGCCGGCCGAGGCGGCCAGGAGCTCGGCGGCGAGCCCGTCGTCGGGCGTGAACAGGCCGCCCGCCTGGTGCCCCAGGGCCACGACGATGGCGCCGGTGAGCGTCGAGAATTCCAGCAGGGCGTCGGGCTTCTCCTCCACGGCCCAGGCCATGGCATCGGCGAGGATGAGCCGGCCCTCCGCATCCGTGTTGACGATCTCGACCGTCTTGCCGTTGTAGAAGCGGACGATGTCGCCCGGCCGGTAGGCGGTGCCGCTCGGCATGTTCTCGGCGAACGCGCAGTAGGCGCGCAGGCGGACCTTGAGGCCGAGGTCGGCGACGGCGCGGACGATGCCCAGCACCGTGCAGGCGCCGCACTTGTCGTACTTCATGTCCTCCATGTTCTGCGCCGGTTTGATCGAGATGCCGCCGGTGTCGAACGTCACCCCCGTGCCCACCAGGGCGACGACCGGACCCTCGGTGCCCCAGTCCAGCCGCACCAGGCGCGGCGGGCAGGCCGAGCCGGCGCCCACGGCCAGCAGGCCGCCCATGCCGCGCCGCGCCATCTCCGTCTCGTCCAGGACGGTCACGCCGATGCCGCGCTCGGCGGCCATCTCGCGGGCGCGCTCGGCCATCCACAGCGTCGTGGCCTCGTTGGGCGGCGTGTTGGCCAGGGTGCGGCTGAAGGCCGCGGCCTCGGCGATGGGGCGGGTGAAGGCGACCGCCGCGCGCCAGCCCTCCAATTCCTCTGGCGGCCCCGCCGGCGGCGCCACCAGGATGCTCTCCAGGGGCGAGCCGTTCCTGTCCTCCGACCGCCGGTCGAAGCGGTAGCCGGCGAGCGACAGCCAGCGCACCGCGCGCTCGGCCGCGGCGGCGCCGGCCGTCTCCGGGTGGCGCGGCAGGACGTACTGGATGCGCCGGTAGCCGTTGCCCCGCGCCCAGTCGGCCGTGCGTCCGATCCAGTTGGCGAGCTTGACCGCGGAGAAGTCCGCCGGCTTGCCGAGCCCGCTCAGCACGACGACCGGGCCGTCCGGCACGTCGCTCTGGCCCGACTGCTCCTCCTTCGCCTGCCATCCGCTGCGCGCGGCCATGCGCCCGGCCGCCTTGCGGACCGCCTCATCCAGACCTTCGAGGTCCGGAGACTCGCCTTCGAACAAACCCAGGATCAGCAGGTCCGCATCGCGGCTCCCGCGAGAGACGACATCCACCGACAAGACTTCCGCCATGAATCCCCTCCAGGGCCACCAGGGGGCAGAGTCTAGCAGGTGAGGGAGCCGGGCTCCCCGTCCTTGGTGTCCTTGGTGTCCTTGAGGTCCTTTCCGGCTCCCCTTCTGTGGTATACCTACCCACCACAACCCGCTGAGAGCGCTTTGCCATGACTTCGACGCCTCTCCTGCAGCTCCTGCAGGGCCCGTTCAACTTCCTGCGCCCGGACATGGAAGAGGTGCGCCGCCTCGTGCCCGAGCTCGAGCGCGCCCTGCCCATGCCCCGCCCCATCTACCTGGAGGACGAAGCGGCCACCCCGATCCGCGGCTTCCCGATCCTGCAATCCGTGGGCATGGACACCCTGCGCAAGGCGCTCGGCCAGTTCATCCTCTCCGAGGAGAACGCGCAGCTCGCCGCGGCCCGCCGCGACACCTTCGACCGCAAGGCCTATGCCCTGGCCTGGGACCGCTACTGCACCCTGCTCGCCAGGGCGGTGGAGAACGCCACCATCTCCAGCTACGGCCGCCAGTACCCGGCCGTGTTCTGGCTCCAGCACTCCCTGGAGATCGCCCGCCTGCTCAAGGACACCCCGCGGCGGATCATGCGGATCGACACCGAGATCGGCCGCCGCCAGGGGGATGCCATCAAGTACCGCATCCTCGACCGCTACCTCGACCGGGTGCTCTCCACCACCTACGAGATCGTCCAGAAGGTCGCCGGCGCCACCGAGGAGGTCGAGGAGGAGCTCTTCCCGCGCCTCCTGACCCGCATGCGCGACAACGTCCTGGTCTTCACCGAGGACTACATCGGCCGCGACCTGGCCGAGCTCGGCAGCTACTTCAACGGCTCCCTGCGCATCGACGGCCGCGACTTCCGCCTGCGCCTGGAGGAGCTGACGCGCTGGCACGCCGCCCAGATCCAGTCCGACCGCGACCTGCGCAGCACGGTGACGAACCTGCTGCGCTTCGATCCCAAGTGCGACCCGCGCGACCTGCTCGTGCGGCCCGGCTACGTGGCCTACCTGTCGACCCTGAAGAGCTACAACGCGGGCAAGCTGCTGCCGCCGCCGCTGGTCCAGGTCTGGGAGAGCCTGCTCGTCAAGCTCAAGGAGTTCGAGCTCTTCCACAGCTTCCGCAAGAGCCTGGTGCCGGTCGAAGCCCAGGACGGCGGCCTGGTGGCGCGCGAGATCCCCGGCAGCCGCCCGTCGTCGCTATCGCCGATATCGGTGGGCACGGCCGTGCGGCTCTCCTACGCCACCCGTCCGCTCGACTTCCTGGAGCCCTGGGTGGTCGATCCGCGGGTCGAGCGCTTCGGGATGATCTACGACATCAGCGACTTCTCCCAGACGCTCTCGGTGCTGCACCGGGCCGGCACCGAGAGCCAGGACGACGCCTTCCGCAAGATGTTCCGCTTCCAGCGGCGGATCAACCGGCTGGCCCTGACCCACCACGTCAAGCTGGAGAAATACCTGGGCGACGGCGCCTTCTACTCCAGCCGCGAGGCCACGCGGCTGCTGCTCTGCTCGGTGCAGATCCAGCGGCTGTACGAAGAGGCGCTCGCGGAAGGCTTCCCGTTCAACCGCGGCATGCGGATCGCGCTCAACTTCGGCGCCTACCGCCTGATCCCCATGGGGAGCGGCCGGCCGGGCGAGGGGGAGCGCTACGAGTTCTTCGGACCCGGCCTCGTCGAGCTCTCCCGCCTGACCACGGGCAAGGGGACGCAGGAGATCGAGGAGGTCAAGACCATGCTGATCAACCAGGGCTTCTCCTCCACGCAGGTGCACGACTTCTTCGCGCCGCTGGCCGAGAAGAACGTCGACGTCGTGGACAAGAAGGAGGAGTCGCGGCGCTTCTACGCCTACCTGAACCGCAACGGCACGCTGCACAACAACGGCATGGTCGCGACCGCGGCCTACATGCAGCTCCTGGAAAAGGAGCTGGGCAGCCGCATGCTGCTGCGCGCCTCGGACGGCGAGCGCGTCTACGTCCTGGTCGAGGTGGAGGACGGCGCCGCCAAGATCGCCTTCGGAGTGCGCCGCCTCGGCCTCGCCCAGCTCAAGGGCCTGGACAAGCTCGCCGTCTACGAGATCGTGGACGGCCGCTCCCTCGACCTCGGCTCCTACCAGGAGATCCGGGGAGAGACCCTGGGCATGGCGATCGAGAAGGTTGCGACGAGCGGAGCGATGGCGCGGCGGTAAAGGGAGACGCCCCACGGGGCGTCTCTACATTGGGGGGGAAATCCTCTCGCGCCCAGATCGCCTCTGATAATCTCCCGCGCCATGGACCCCGTCCTCTGGCAGAGCGATCTCCCGGGCTTCGGCCCGCCCCGGCGCGGCAAGGTGCGCGACGTCTACGACCTCGGCGACACGCTGCTCCTCGTGGCGACCGATCGCCTCTCGGCCTACGACTTCGTGCTCCAGCCGGGCATCCCGGACAAGGGCAGGATCCTCAACCAGCTCTCGAACTTCTGGTTCGCCCGGCTCGCGGACGCGGTGCCGAACCACCTGCTCGCCACCGACCCCGCGGACTTCCCAGCGGGCCTCGCGCCCTTCCGCGACCTGCTGCGCGGCCGCGCGGTGCTGGTGCGCCGAGCCAAGGTGGTCCCGTTCGAGTGCGTGGCCCGCGGCTACCTCGCCGGCAGCGGCTACCGCGAGTACCGGGCGAGCCGCAGCGTCTGCGGCATCCCGCTGCCGCCCGGCCTCGACCGGGCGAGCCCGCTCCCCCACCCCATCTTCACCCCCGCCACCAAGGCGGCCGCAGGGCACGACGAGAACGTCACCTTCGAGACCGTGGCCGAGGCCGTCGGTCCCGACCTCGCCGCCCGTCTGCGCGACCTGACCCTGGCGCTGTATACGATGGGCGCCTCCCACGCCGCGGAAAAGGACCTGATCCTCGCCGACACCAAGTTCGAGTTCGGGTTCGCGGACGACGGCACCCTCCTCCTGATCGACGAGGTCATGACGCCCGACTCCTCGCGCTACTGGGACGTCCACCGCTGGGCCCCCGGCGAGGAGCCGGCCTCGTTCGACAAGCAGTACGTGCGGAACTGGCTCGATGCCTCCGGCTGGGACCACCAGTCGCCGCCGCCCGTCCTCCCCGAGGAGGTGGTGCGCGGCACCCGCGAGCGCTACGTCGAGGCGTTCCGCAAGATCACCGGAAAAGAGCCCGCGATCTAGTGTAGTGCGTCTGAAGTTCGCGTACGATCAGACCCGCCCCGGCAGGGGCGACGGCATGTAGCCCGGGGTCAGAGCGCCATAGGCGCGACGACCCCGGGTTGACTGCAATAGCAGGGATTTCAGACGCACTACACTAGGGCACAGGGTTTGCACAATTTCAGAGCCTGGCTGTTATGGGGCTCCTGACCGATATCTCCTTCCTCCCTCGCCTGGCTGCGACGAAGCCCGCGGCCGGGCCTCCGCGCCACCGCCGTTTCCTCAGCGAGGCACCCGGCCGCCGGGAAACCTGGCTGCAGGCGGCCCGCGAGTACGTCTCGCGCAAGTCCGCCGGCGAGCGCGCCTGGCTCTACAGCAAACCGTACGACGCCAGCCCCGGCCACGCGGACTACTTCCATGAGACTTATGCCCTCCTGAACCTTTTAGGGGCTATGGCCGTCCCCTTCCACGGACGGGTCCTGGAGGTGGGGAGCGGTCCGGGCTGGATCTCCGAGATCCTCATGACGCTCGGCTTCGAGGTCGTCGGTATCGAACCCTCGGAGGAGATGATCGCGATCG
>JBJMGZ010000256.1:0-5933 GCA_045807605.1 Thermoanaerobaculia bacterium
CCGGGTCATGAGCTCCCGCTACAACCTCCGCGAGCCCGCGGGGGAGGCGATGCTCCTCCCGAAATAAGCTCCGAATCCGGTCGCCCGGAGTGCTCCCCCGGCAGGGGATGCTCCGTCCCCTCGTGTACTTGCAGCAAGTCCGGATTCCCGAATGGCTCCGCACCCCGACTTTGCAGCAAAAGTGCGGGCGCCTGGCACTCCGACCGAGGGATATGCTCCGAATCTCTCGGAACGAGGCTCCCAATTCGAGCCGTATGCTCCCTATCCAGGCCAGGATGCTGCTAAAATCAAGATCCGACCCTGTCGGACAAGGAAAGATGCTCCGAAACCGCCGGGATTCGGAGCATGCGCCGCGGGTCTGGGAGCGGGTACCTGTGACTTCGGAGCATCCGAACGGGGTTGAGGGCCTGCCGGGTCCGCGGATGCTCCAAACTTGAGAGGAGGAGAAGGCCATGGCCGCAGGGATGCCTCCAGAGAGGCTGCTGGCGGAGCTCGACAGGCAGCTCGCCCAACACCGGGAACGCGAGGCGTTCCATTCCAAGCAGGAGGCCGCTCACCGCGAGCAGCGGGAGCGCCACGCGCAGGAAGCCGCCAGGATCGCCCAGACCGCGGACGCCCTCCGCGCGAGCCTGACCACGGCGCTCGGTCTCGTCGCGCCCGCCCTGGCCGCGGAAGCGCGCGACGAAGAAATGGACACGGGGCACGAGCGCATCCTGACGAGGCTGGTGAACCGTGTGATCGAGAGCAAGGCCGGCTCCGAGCGCTTCGGAGCGTCGGCCGTGACCGACGAGGTCAACCGCCGTTTCGCCAACGTCCTGAGAGGGGAAGCCACGCAGCGCCAAGTCGCCCTGGCGCTCCGCCGTCAGGCAAGAAGGGGCCTCATTCACCAGGTGCGGCGCGGGAAGCCCCACCATGAGGCGCTCTATGTGCGGGAGCGGCCCGGCGGGGGGTGAGCTAAACCTCGACGTACTCGGTGGCTGCCGAAGGCTCCGGGATCTGCTCGCCGGCCTCCCGCATGCCTTCAAGGTGGAAATCAATGGCTTCCCGGATCAGGTCCAGAACCTCATCCTTGGTTTCGGCCGCGGCCACGCAGCCGGGCAGGTCAGGGACATAGGCGCTGTAGTTGCTCTCGGCTTTTTCGACGACCACGGCATACCGCATGAAGGGTATCTTGACGCAAGCCGGGTTCAACTCGAAACCCTCCCCCGCCCTCCTGCGTAGTCTCCTCCAGGAATCGGGCTGGTGAAGCCCGGGAGGGACCAGATGAATACCGAGATCCAGACGCAGCCGGCGGACGAGTCGGAGAAGCACCTGAACCTGGCGATGCGCTTCTTCACCGTGCCGATCGAGGTGCGCACCTATACGAACCTGTTCTACCTGGCGCTGGCGTTCCCGCTGGGCCTGTTCTACTTCATCTTCCTGCTCACCGGCCTGGCGCTGGGCTTCGGCCTGACCATCATCTGGGTCGGGCTACCCATCCTGGCCATGGTGCTCGCGGCGAGCTGGGGCATGGCCGCTCTCGAACGGCGGCTCGCCATCATCCTGCTCGGCGCGGACGTGCCCCCGATGACGCCGCCGGCCACCGGCCAGCCCAAGGACTTCTGGAAGAGGGTGCAGGAGTTCCTGGGCAACCCCGTGACCTGGAAGGGCCTGAGCTTCCTCTTCGTCAAGCTCCCCCTGGGGATGCTCAGCTTCGTCCTCACCCTCGCCCTGCTGGTGACCCCGGCCGCGTTCCTCCTCGCGCCGATCGCCTGGGGGTTCGACGGCGTCTACTACGACATCCCGTTCTGGGACATCGACACCTTCGGCGAGACGCTGATCCTGGCCGCCATCGGCTTCATGGGCCTGCTCGTGTCGCTCAACGTGCTCAACCTCCTCGGCCGGGTCTGGCGCGAGCTCGCCGAGGTGATGCTCGGCAGCCGCAGCTTCGAGGTGCCCACGTCGGCAATGCCGCCCACGCCGCCGCCCTCCTTCCCCGAGCCGCTGCCCATCTCCTGATACGCTTCGAATCCCCGAGCCGGCGCCCAGGAAGGGCGCCGGCTCTTGCTGGAGACTCCTTGGAAAACGTCTGGAAGGACATCCGCTTCGGGCTCCGCACCCTGGTCCGCAACCCGGCCACCACGCTCCTCGCGATGCTCACGCTGGCGCTGGGCATCGGGGCCAACTCCGCGATCTTCAGCGTGGTCAACCGCGTGCTGCTCGAGCCGCTGCCCTATCCGCAGCCCGACGAGCTGGTCATGCTCGTGGAGAGCGCGCCCGCGCTGGGCTTTCCCCGGTTCAGCGTCTCGCCGCCGAACTTCGAGGACTTCCGGCGGCAGAGCCGGTCGTTCGAGCATCTCGTCGCCTATGGCCGCGAGCGCTTCAACCTGACCGGCCGGGAGCAGCCGGAGGCGATCCTGGGCGCCTCGGTCTCGCCCGATTTCTTCCAGATGCTGCGCGTCGATCCCTCTCCCGGCCGTGGCTTCCGGCAGGAGGAGGGGCGCCCCGGCCAAGCGCGGGTGGCGGTCCTCTCGCACGGCCTCTGGCAGCGGCTCTTCGGCGGCGATCCGAAGATCGTCGGCCGGCCGGTCACCCTGAACGGCGAGAGCTACACGGTCGTGGGCATCGCGCCGCGCGGCTTCGAGCTGCCGCGGCGGGCCGAGATCTGGGTGCCGCTGGCGCTCGATCTCGCCAACGAGAACCGCGGCGCCCACTACCTGGGCGCGATCGGCCGCCTCCAGCGCGGCGTCAGCCTGGAGAAGGCGGAGACCGAGATGATCGGCATCGCCTCCCGGCTGGAGAAGCAGTACCCGGACAGCAACTCCAAGTGGACGGTGGACCTGATCCCCATGAAGGAGATCATGGTGGAGGACATCCGGCCCGTCCTGATGATCCTTCTCGTGGCAGTCGCCTTCGTGCTGCTGATCGCCTGCGCCAACGTGGCCAACCTGCTGCTGGCGCGGGTGGCGTCGCGGGAGCGCGAGCTCGCGGTGCGCGCGGCGCTCGGGGCGAGCCGGTCGCGGCTGGTGCGCCAGATGCTCGTCGAGACCGCGATCCTGTTCGTGGCGGGCGGAGCCCTCGGCCTGCTGCTCGCGCACTGGGGGGTGAAGGCGCTCGTGGCGCTCGATCCCGAGGGCATCCCGCGCGCCCGGGAGATCGGGGTGGATGGCAGGGTTCTGGCGTTCACCTTCCTCGTCTCGCTCGCGACCGGGGTGCTGTTCGGCCTGGTGCCGGCGCTCTCGGCGACCGGCCGGCGGCTCTACGAAGCGCTCAAGGAGGGGGGCCGCGCCATGGCGGGCGGCGTCCACGGCCGGCTGATGCGCAACCTGCTGGTCGGCTTCGAGGTGGCCGTGGCCCTGGTGCTGCTGGTCTGCGCGGGCCTGCTGATCCAGAGCTTCGCGCGGCTGAGCGGAGTCGATCCCGGGTTCCGGTCCCAGGGGGTGCTGACCGCGCGCATCGCGATCCCCGAGTCCAAGTATCCGGACGAGGAGCGGCAGGCGCTCTTCTACGGGCGGCTGCTGGAGCGGCTCGCCGCGATCCCTGGGGTGGAGGGGGCCGCCACGATCTACCCGCTGCCGCTCGGCGGCTCCAACATGATCCTCACCTTCGTGGTCGAGGGGCGGCCGGTGCCGCCGCCGGCCGAGGCGCCCAACACCAATGTCCGGATGATCAGCCCCGACTACTTCCGGGTGATGGGCATCCCCGTGATCCAGGGCAGGGCCTTCGAGCCCCGGGACCGCGAGGGCGCCGAGGAGGTCGTGATCGTCAACCAGACGCTGGCGGCCAGGATCTGGCCCGGGCAGAGCCCGATCGGCAAGCGCTTCACCTTCGGCGATCCGGCGGACTCCGAGGACCCGGGGTGGCGCACGGTGGTGGGCGTGGTGGGAGACGTGCGGCACGACACGCTGGACCAGGAGAAGGCTTCGGAGGCGTACTGGCCGGTCGCCCAGGGGCCGGCCACGGACACCGCGCTGGTGCTGCGCACCTCGGGGGACCCGGTCCAGCTCGCCGCGCCGCTGCGCGCGGCGGTCCGCGAGCTCGACCGCGACCTGCCCCTGGAGCGCATCGAGCCCATGGAGGAGGTGGTCTCCAAGGCGCTGGCGCAGAGCCGCTTCAAGACGCTGCTGCTCAGTCTGTTCGCCGGGTTGGCGCTGGGGCTGGCCGCGGTGGGGGTCTACGGCGTGGTGAGCTACTCGGTGGCGCAGCGCACGCACGAGATGGGCATCCGGCTGGCGCTGGGCGCGCGACCGGGGCAGGTGCAGCGGATGGTCCTGCTCCAGGGCATGCGGGTGGTGCTGATCAGCTCCGCCGTCGGGATCGCGGCGGCGCTCTTCGCCACGAGGTTCCTGCGCGAGCAGGTCTACGGCGTGAGCGCCACGGACCCGGCGACGTTCCTGATCGTCCCGCTGGTCCTGTTCTCCGTGGCCCTGCTGGCGAACTGGGTGCCCGCCCTGCGGGCGACGCGGGTCGATCCGCTGGAGGCGCTGCGGTATGAGTGAGGCCTGAGGCCGGAAAGGACCTCAAGGACACCAGGGACATCAAGGACAACAGGGACAGAAAAGACGACGACTGTCCTTGTCGTCCCTGGTATCCCTGGTGTCCTTGAGGTCCTTTTCCAAGCCACCTCCTCGGGCGTCCCTTTCCATGCCCAGTCGCGATATCTTTGGGCAGACCCGACCCTGACGGGGATCAATCCCGCCTATGAAAGCCCCCTCCACCGACGAGCTCGTCCAGCTCCCCGAGCCGATCGCGCTCCAGCGTCATTTCGACGCCAGGAACTACCGCTATTTCCGCGTGATCCTGGGGCTCCTGCTCCCCATTACCCTCGTCGCGACGGCGGAGGCGGCGTCCAAGCGGCAGTTCGGGTTGATGGCCCTGATGGCGGCGGACTTCGTCGTCGCGGTCCTGCTGGTGCTCCTGCGGCGCGAGCGCTTCTACTCGCTCTACTTCCGCCAGATCCTGCTCGGCTTCCTCTTCCTGCAGGTCGTGGCGATCAAGGTGACGAGCCAGCGCGGCGACGAAGAGCTGGCCCCGTTCATCCTGCTCACCCTCCTGCTCGTCGGGTTCCGGCTGCGATTGACCGAGCACCTGATGGCCTACCTGGTGCTGTGGGTCACCGCCGTGCTCCCCCTGCACGCCTCGGGGCTGCCCTCGGCGGAGGCGTTCGCGGACACCGGCAGCTTCGTGGGGCTCAGCGTGAACGTCCCGATCTGGCTGGTCGTCTCGATCATCCTCACGCAGGTGGAGAAGAAGCGCTTCCTCGGCGTCTGGCGCACGGAGCACTCCCGCTCCCGCGAACGGCTGCGCATGCGCGAGGAGATCGAGTACGCGCGCAAGATCCAGCTCAGCATGCTGCCGCAGCTCCCGCCGGACATCGGCTGGGTCGAGCTGGCCGCGGCGTCGCTCCCCGCGACCGAGGTCGGCGGCGATTACTACGACTACTTCCGCCTGTCGGGCTCGCAGCTCGCGCTGGTGATCGGCGACGTGTCCGGGCACGGCCTCGCGAGCGGCCTGCTCCTGTCCGGCGTGCGGAGCTGCCTCTATCTCCTGGAGAAGGACCTCGCCGTGCCCGTGGCGGTGCTCGACCGGCTCAACGAGATGGTGCGCAAGACCACGGACCGCCGCACGTACGTGACTCTCCTCTGCGCCGTGCTCGACCGGGCCGCCGACGGCTCGGGCGCCGAGCTGACCGTGGCGAGCGCCGGGCATCCGCCCGTGCTGCACTTCGACCACAGGTCGCAGACGTTCACGGAGATCGGCGAGGGCGCTCCCCCCCTGGGCACGATGCTGGAGGGGAACTATCGGCAGATCCGGAGGCAGGCGCGGAGAGGGGATCTCCTGGTGCTCTACACCGACGGCCTGGTGGAGTCGCGCAACGGTCTCGGGCAGGACTACGGCTATCCGCGCCTGCAGAAGACCGTGGCCCGCGCCGCGGCCGGGACCTCGTCCGTGCG
>JBJMGZ010000257.1:0-10188 GCA_045807605.1 Thermoanaerobaculia bacterium
GGGCTTACGCCCCTGGCCCATGCCGTCGCCCCTGCGGGGCTTAGGGTTGTTTTTGTGCCCCCAACCCCGGGCTGAAGCCCGGGGCTACATGCCGTCGCCCCAGTCGGGGCTTACTGCTCAAGGCCAAGATGTGTGTAACGGTATGGGCTTCAGCCCCAGGTTGGGCGCCCGCCCATTTTCCAGAAGCCCCGGAGGGGCGTAGGCATGGCCCAGGGGCGCGAGCCCCGCAGGAGGGTGGTGGACTCCCGGGCTGACCGTCCGGGGCCAATGCCTGCGTCCCTTCGGGACTCAGGGTGTTTTTGGGGACCTTTCCTGGGGCTGAAGCCCCAGGCTTTATGCCTACGCCCCTGCCGGGGCTTCCCCGGACAGACGGCTTTCGAGACACCCTCTAAGACAGTTTTACGGCCTCCGCAACGGCTCGATCTGATCGAGCAGATCATCCGCCGCGACGGCCCGCACCTTCTCGGCCAGCGGGAAGGTCGCCCGGCCGGCGTGGACCACGTCGAGCCTTTCCAAGTCGAGGTCGTCGAGCACCGTGGCCATGGAGCGGGTGATCCTGGGGGCTGCCGTCCTCTTGACCTCGAAGCCGAAGCGCCGGCGGCCCGAGACGATGAGGAGGTCGAGCTCGGCGCCGGTGTGGGTGCCCCAGAAGAAGCACTCCTCCGGACGGGCGTTCAGGCGCTCCACGATCTCCTTGACGAGGAAGCCCTCCCAGGACGCCCCTACCTTGGGATGACCCGCGAGGTCCTCGCTGCTTTCGATCCCCAGGAGCGCATGGAGGAGGCCGGAGTCCTCCACGAAGACCTTGGGCGCCCTCACCTGGCGCTTCGCGAGATTGGTGTGCCACGGAGGGAGCTGGCGCAGAACCAGGGCGCTGGTCAGGAGGTCGAGATAGCGGCGGACGCTGCTCTCCCCGATTCCAAAGGCGCGGGCGATCTCGGCGCCGTTCCAGGTCTGGGCGTGGTAGTGCGCCACCATCGACCAGAAGCGGCGCAGCGTCTCGGCCGGGGTGCGGACTCCGAGTTGGGGAAGGTCGCGCTCCAGGAAGGTCTGCAGGAAGGAGCGCCGCCACTCGACGCTCTCCGCCTCGCCAGGAGCGAGGAATGAGCGCGGAAACCCGCCGCGCAGCCAGAGCCGGTCCAGCGCGGACGATCCGACCTCGTCAAGGGCGAGGCCGCGGAGATGGTGGTAGCCGAGCCGGCCGGCGAGCGATTCCGAGCTCTGGCGCAGGAGGTCTGGCGAGGCGCTCCCCAGGACCAGAAACTTTGTGTCCGAGCCCGGCCGGTCCGCCAGCACCCGGAGCACGGGAAAGAGCTCAGCTCGGCGCTGAATCTCATCCAGGATCACGAGCCCCCGGAGCGGACCGAGCACCAGCTCAGGATCGCCGAGGAGAGCGAGGTCGGCGGCGCTCTCCAGGTCGAGATGGGCCACCGGCCCCCCCCAGGCCTCCGCGAAGGCGCGGGCGAGCGTGGTCTTGCCCACCTGCCGGGCGCCGAGGATCGCGACCACGGGAAAGGTCCGAAACAGCCACGAGAGGCGATCGAGATGGCGGCGACGGTCGATCACAGAGGCAGTTTACCCTGAAAATCCCCCAACTCCTGGTGGAATTTCAGGGTTCCGGGCCAGCGGCAACCGCTTCACAGCGGAATCCGGCTCTCCGCCTCGGCCTCGAAAGAATCGCCGGCCTGGCCTCGCCGGTGCCGTAGCAGGGCGGCGTGGGCGATCATGGCGGCGTTGTCGCCGGACCAGGCGAGGGGGACCAGGCGCAGCTCGATGCCCCGCTCCGCCGCCCAGGCAGGCAGCGAGCCTCGCAGGAGGCGGTTGGCGGCCACGCCCCCTGAGACGGCCAGCAGCCCGATCGGCTGGCGGCGGTGCAGGCGCTCCAGCCGGTCGAGGAGCTGGCCCACGGCCGCGGCGCGGAAGCCGGCGAGGAGGTTCCGCACCTCCCGGCTTTCAGGATCGAGCGGACCAAGCCGGCGCTCCAGCTTCTCGATCTCCAGGAGCGCCTGGCTCTTGAGCCCCGAATAGGAGAAGAAGAGCTCATCCCCGGCGGGCTTGACCGGCAGCCTGTGCGCGGCCGGGTCTCCCAGCTCGGCGAGCTCGTCCACCTTCGGTCCCTGGGGATAGGGGAGGCCGAGCCGCTTGCCGACCTTGTCGAAGACCTCGCCCATGGCGTCGTCGCGGGTTTCCGCGAGCGTCGAGACCTCGCCGTCCTCGACTCCGAAGAGCGAGGTGTGGCCACCCGAGACCACCAGGCCGGTGAAGCGCGCGGGTGGTGGAACAGAAGGTCCCGGCTCGGAAGGCGGCGGCAGGAAGGGGGAGAACAGGTGCCCTTCCAGGTGGTGGACCGCGTGGAACGGCCGGTCCAGGGCGAAGGCCACGGCCTTGCCGATCGAGAGGCCCACCAGGAGCGCTCCGACCAGGCCCGGCCCGCGGGTGGCCGCCACGAGATCGACGTCCGGCATGGAGACGCCGGCCCGCGAGAGCGCCTCGGCGCTCACGGCAGGCCAGGTCGACAGGTGCTCGCGGGAGGCGATCTCCGGGACCACGCCGCCGTAGGGACGGTGGGCGGCGAGCTGGCTCGAGACCACCGACGCGAGCACCCGCCCGTCGCCGTCGAGCACGGCACAGGCGGTGTCGTCGCAGGAGGTCTCGATGCCGAGGACGAGGGGGGCCGGGCGCGCCAACCTACCCGTTGCCGACTTCGCCGCCTTCGGGGCCGGCCGCCACGGGGATGTTGATCGGCTCGTAGACCGGGATCTCGAAGCCCAGCGTGCCGTGGCAGAACTCCTTCCACTCGTCCGTCACGTTGTCGAAGATGATGTTCTCGTCCTTGAAGATCCCGTCGGTGACGACGTAGTTCTCCTGGAGGTAGAGGATGGAGTCGTCGTTCAGCTCGCGCTCGACCTCGACCTCCTTGCCGTCGACCTCCTTCTTCTCCTTGCGGACGTTCGCCTTGTTCTCGGTCCAACCCGGATACTCCCGGAACTGCTTCGCGAGGTATGCCTTGCAGTACTTGCCCATCTCGGCCATCGGTCTTCCTCCTGCTGGAATTTCACTATGAGCGCTGTCGGAACAGCGGTGCCTTCGGTTCCTCTGGGCGCATTATCACCCATCCTCTCTAGTGCCGCGAGCCCCCCAGGCGTGACACTGCGATAAGCTCCGCTCCCGCCATGCCCCTGCGCTTCGGCATCAACGGCCTCGGCCGCATCGGCCGCGCCCTGCTCCGCATCGTCCTGACGCGGGAGGACCTGCCGCCCGGGCTGGTGCCGGCCGCGGTCAACGATATCGTGCCTGCACCCATCCTCGCCCGCCTTCTGGCCCGCGACTCGGTGCACGGCCGCTTTGCGCTGCCCGTCCGGGCCGAGGGAGAGACGCTGGTGGTGGGAGCTCCGGAGGGGGAGCTTCGCATCCCGGTCTTCCACGAGCCCGATCCCGCGCGCATCCCCTGGGGGGAGGCCGGCGTCGAGTCGGTGGTCGAGGCGACCGGCCGCTTTCTCAAGAGGGACCGCGCCGCTGCCCACCTGCGGGACGGCGTCCGGACCGTGCTGCTCTCCGCCAACTCCGATCCGGCGGAGCCCGCCGACGTCACTCTCTGTCTCGGGATCACCGGGGAGTGGGACCCGGAGCGCCACCCGGTCGCCAGCAACGCCTCGTGCACCACGAACGCCCTGGCGCTCGTGGCAAAGGTGTTGCACGACCGCTTCGGCGTCCGCAGGGCGCTGATGAGCACGGTCCACAGCTACACCGAGAACCAGCGGCTGCTCGACCTGCCGCACCCGGACCCGAGACGGTCGCGGGCGGCGGCGCTCAACATCATCCCGACCGCGACCACCGCGGCCCACGGGGCCGGACTGCTGCTCCCGGAGCTGGCGGGGAGGATCGAGGGCTTCGCCGTCCGCGTGCCCACCCCGGCGGTGGCCCTGCTCGACCTGGTGGCCGACCTGGAGCGGGAAGCCACGGCCGGCGAGGTCCGGAACGCCTATCGAGATACCGCGGCAGGAGATCTGGCCGGGCTCCTGGGGGTGGCGGAGGACGAGCCGGTCTCGTCCGACTTCGTGGGCGATCCGCGCTCGGCCGTGGTCGATCTGCCGCTGATCCAGACCTCGGGCAGCCTGGCGCGGGTGGTCGCCTGGTACGACAACGAATGGGGATACTCGAACCGTCTCGCCGAGCTGCTGGCCCGGCTGGCGAGAATGTAGGGGAGGGGTTTACCCCCTCCCGGGCGGGGGCAAGCCCCGCCCCTACAGAAGGAGAGGAGGGAGCGAATGGCTGATCTCTACACCCTGGACGACCTGGACCTGGGGAGCCTCCGGGGCAGGCGCGTGTTCGTGCGGGTGGACTTCAACGTGCCGATGTCCGAGGCCGGCGAGGTGCTGGACGCCACCCGCATCGAGGAGGTGGTCCCCACCCTGAAGGAGCTGCGCGACGCCGGCTGCATCCTGCTGCTCGCCTCCCATGCCGGCCGGCCCAAGGGCAAACGCGATCCGCGCTACAGCCTGCGGCCGGTGGCGGCGAAGCTCTCCGAGATCCTGCACTGCGGCGCCCGCTTCGCCGAGGACTGCGTCGGCGAGCCGGTCGAGGTGATCGCCCGCGAGATGGGCGAGGGGGACGTGCTGCTGCTCGAGAACCTGCGCTTCCACGAGGGGGAGGAGAAGAACGATCCCGCTTTCGCGGATCAGCTCGCCGCCCTGGCCGAGGCCTTCGTGGACGACGCCTTCGGCAGCGCCCACCGCGCCCATGCCTCGGTCGTCGGAGTGCCCGAGCGGCTGTCACGGAAGGCGGCCGGCCGCCTCCTGACCCGCGACGTCGAAGCCCTCGGACGTCTCCTCGGCGAGCCCGAGCGCCCGTTCGCGGCTCTCCTCGGCGGCGCCAAGATCGAGGGCAAGATCGACACGCTGGAGAACCTCCTGCCGCGGCTCGACATGCTCCTGCTCGGCGGCGGCATGGCCAACACCTTCCTCGCCGCCCAGGGCCTCGACGTGGGAGCCTCGCTCTACGAGCCCGACCGGCTGGACATGGCGCGGGAGATCCTCGAGCGCGCCCGCTCCCGGGGGATCGAGGTGCTCCTGCCCACCGATGTGGTGGTCGCCGACGGCTTCGACGATCCGGAGCCGAGAAATGTAGCTGCGGACCACATCCCCTCGGCGCGCAAGGCGCTGGACATCGGCCCGGCCACGCGCAAGGCGTTCGCCGAGGCGGTCGGCCGGGCGAGGACGCTGTTCTGGAACGGCCCGCTGGGCGTCTTCGAGAAGCCGCCCTTCGACGCCGGCACCCGCGAGGTGGCCCAGGCCCTGGCGAATTGCCCGGGCTTCTCGGTCATCGGCGGCGGCGAGACGGTCGCGGCAGCCCATCAGGCCGGCGTGACCGAGCGCATCGGCCACGTCTCCACCGGCGGCGGCGCCTCGCTCGAATTCCTGGCCGGCAAGACGCTCCCGGGCGTGGCGGTGCTCGCGAAATGAGGTCCCGGATCGTCGCCGCCAACTGGAAGATGAACCTCCTCCAGGCAGAGGCGGTCGAGCACGTCCGAATGCTCCGGGGGGAGGAGCTGCCGGCCCGCGTCGTCGTCTTCCCCTCCTTCCCGCTGATCCCGGCGGTGGCGGCCGAGCTCCTGGGAAGCGACATCGCCGTCGGTGGGCAGGATCTCCATCCCGAGGAAGAGGGGGCGTTCACGGGCGACGTCTCGGGCGCGCAGCTCGTGGACGCCGGCTGCATCTGGGTGCTCTGCGGCCACAGCGAGCGCCGGCAGGGTCACGGCGAGGGGGACGACCTGGTCGCCCGCAAGGTCGCGGCGGCCCTGCGCCACGGCCTCATCCCCATGATCTGCGTGGGCGAGACCCGGGACGAGCGCAAGGCGGGAGAGACCTTCAAGGTGCTGGAGCGGCAGGTCCGGGCGGCGATGGAGCCTCTCGAGGACGATGATTTCGCCCTGGCCTATGAGCCCGTCTGGGCGATCGGCACGGGCGAGACGGCCACGCCGGAGATCGCCCAGGAGGCCCACAAGTTCATCCGGAGCCTCTTGAAGGATGAAGACGTTCCGATCCTCTACGGAGGGTCCGCGACGCCCGACAACGCCCCCTCCCTGATCGCCCAGCCGGACGTCGACGGCTTCCTCGTCGGCGGGGCGAGTCTTGACCCGCGGAAATTTCTGAGTATCATCCGTGCTTCCGGCTGACGGGCACCCGTCTGCGCGCTCTGGAGGTTTCGACCGTGATCTACGTGTTGTATGTGATTCATGTCATCGTCTGCATCTTTCTGATCCTCGTGGTCCTGCTCCAGCAGGGCAAGGGCGCCGATCTGTCGGTGTTCGGCGGGGGCACGACGCAGGCGGCCTTCGGCGCGCGGGGAGCGACCACGCTGCTGCACAAGCTGACCGTGATCTCGTTCGCGATCTTCATCCTGACCACCCTGCTGATCGGCATCCCTCAGGCACGGCGGGGCACGGTGATGAGCGACGTTCCGACGCCGGCGGCCGGCTCGCAGCCCGCTGCGACCCCGGCTCCGGTCAAGCCGGCTCCCAAGCAGTAAGCAGCTCGGCATCCCGGAATTCCCGAGAGGGGCCGGGCGTTTGACAATCTAGCCTGTGCGCCGAAGTGGCGGAATTGGTAGACGCGCACGTTTGAGGGGCGTGTGGGGCAACCCGTACCGGTTCGAGTCCGGTCTTCGGCACCATCCCTCCAGCCAGGCCAGATCTTCTCCTTTCCCGATTCGGACCTGAAACTGCCCAGGAAAAGGGCAGCTCCTGCCTTGCCTTTTGGCGCCTCCGGTGCCAGGATGCGAAAAATCTGTTTGCAGCGGTAAGACGAACCAGCAGTGCTTCGGCATGCAGGCATGAGCCGTCCTGGAGTCCGTGTATCCGTCGGGCCCCGCTGCGCGGGGCGGATGATTCACCAGAAAGGAGTCGCGGCACATGGCACAAGGAACTGTCAAATGGTTCAATAACGCCAAGGGCTATGGGTTCATCCAGGCCGAAGAGGGCGGTGAGGACGTCTTCGTCCATCACACGGCCATCGTGGCGGAGGGCTACCGGACTCTGAACCAGGGCGAGAAGGTCAACTTCGAGGTGGTGCAGGGGCCGAAGGGTCTGCAGGCCCGCAACGTGGCCCGGGCCTGAGGCGCAACGCGCCCTGCCGTCCTTGCGGCAGGGTGCGCCGTCTCGGTTACACTATCGCGGCCATGAGCGAATCGACCGAAGTGACTTTCAAGCCGGAGGCGCCGGCCGCGGAGGCCAGGCCTGCGGCCAAGCCCGCAGCTCCCGCCGGCCCGCCCCGCGCCCTGCCCTCGGACGAGGACATCGCCGCCTGGATCCATGGCGCGGACGTACCCACCCTCGGCGCCCTGTTCGAGGAGATCGACGTCAAGCGCTTCGACGCCCTGGTCATGCAGGTGCGCAAGGAGGAGCTGGTGCCGCAGCACTGGCAGGTGCTGAGCAGCCATGCCGCGCCGGACGACCTGGTGTTCAACCGGCTGCCGGAGGTGGGGCAGCTCCGGGTGCGCTACAAGAACCAGGAGCTCTCGCGCCGCCGGCTGCACCACCTGCGCTTCGGCTGGATGGAGATGGGAGGCCGCCGGCCGGCGGTCTGGACCGTCCCCGACCTGCTCGCGGCCATGCGGCGGATCTATGAGAAGAAGCACCCGGTCCACT
Source organism: Thermoanaerobaculia bacterium (assembly GCA_045807605.1). Lineage (GTDB taxonomy): Bacteria > Acidobacteriota > Thermoanaerobaculia > Multivoradales > UBA5704 > DATMER01. Next base: position 7,646 of record JBJMGZ010000257.1, read on the forward strand.
GGACCGACTTCCTCAGCGCCGTGCGGGACGTCTGGCGCGGCTCGGATCTGCCCTTCGGGCAGGAGCAGCTCGAGGTGCTCTGGGCCTGCCTGGTGCTGATCCGGAAGAACACGAAGAAGTAGGGGAGGGGTTCACCCCCTCCCGGGCGGGGGCAAGCCCCGCCCCTACTCCTCCGCGGTCGCCTTGGTGTTCACGATCGGCTCGTTCGGCACGTCGTCGTGGAAGCCTTTGCGGCCGCGGGGCGCCTTCACGATCTGGTCCACCACGTCCATGCCCTCGACCACCTTGCCGAACACGGTGTAGCCCCAGCCCTGCGCGGTCTTGCCGCTGTGGTTGAGCCCGGCGTTGTCCGACACGTTGATGAAGAACTGCGCCGAGGCGCTGTGCGGATCGCTGGTGCGCGCCATGGCGATGGTGCCGCGGGCATTGCCGAGGCCGTTGTCCGCCTCGTTGGGGATCGGCGCCCGCGTCGGCTTCTGCGACATGTCGGGGGCGAACCCGCCCCCCTGCGCCATGAAGCCGGGGATGACGCGGTGGAAGATCGTGCCGTCGTAATGGCCGGAGCGGACGTACTCCAGGAAGTTCGCGACCGTCTTCGGCGCCTTGGCGGCGTCGAGGTCCAGGACGACGTTCCCCTTGCTGGTCTCCAGGGTCACTCTGGGCATGCAGGCATCTCCTTACTTGGCCGCAATTACGCTGGCCTTCTTGATGGTCACCGGCGCGACCGGCACGTCGTCGTACCCTTTCTTGGTGCCGGTGCGCACGGCGGCGATGGCGTCGACCACGTCCATGCCCTCCACGACCTGGCCGAAGACCGTGTAGCCCCAGCCGCGCGGGCTGTGGTCGAGGCCGCTGTTGTCCTTCAGGTTGATGAAGAACTGGGACGAGGCCGTGTGGGGCTCGCTCAGGCGGGCCATGGAGAGGGTGCCGCGCTCGTTGCGCAGCCCGTTGGTGGACTCGTTCTTGATCTGGCCCCGGGTCGGCTTCTGCTTCATGTCGGAGGTGAAGCCGCCCGTCTGAATCATGAAGTCGGGGATCACGCGGTGGAAGATGACGCCGTCGTAGAACCCGGCCTTGACGTACTGGAGGAAGTTGGCCACGGTGATCGGGGCCTTGGCCGGGAAGACCTCGACGACGATCCTCCCCTTGCTCGTTTCGAGCGCCACCCGCGGATTGGGCTTGGCGGCCGGAGCCGGGGTCTGGGCCGGGAGCGATACGGTTCCAAGGGCGAGGACGGCGGCGATACTGGCGACAAGGGCTAAGCTCAGCTTCATGGCAAGTTCTCCTTCCGATGCGCCGCGGATGCTACCACGGACCCTCGGAGTGGTCCTGGCCGGCGGAGCCTCCACCCGGATGGGCCGGGACAAGGCGCTCCTGGAGGTGGAAGGGGAGACCCTTCTCTCGCGGGCGGCCCGCAAGCTGCGGGAGGTCTGCGATGAGGTGCTGATCGCGGACGCCGGCCGCAACCGGCTGCCCGGCTCGGTGCCGGACGGCCCCGGCCAGGGTCCGGCCGCGGGCATCCTCGGAGCGGCCCACGCCCGTCCCGGAGAGCGGCTCCTGGTTCTGGCCGTGGATCTGCCGCGGGTGCCCGTTTCGCTGCTGGCGGAGCTCGCCGGCTCGGATGCCGACCTGGCCATCCCGCGCTGGGAGAGAGGACTGGAGCCGCTCTGCGCGCTCTACGGACCCGCGGCCCTCGCCGCGCTCGAAGAAAGGGTCGGGCGGGGGCGGCTCGATCTGCGCACGCTGGCGGAGACGCCGGGGTTGCGGGTTCTCTACCTGGAGAAGCCGGGGGAGGTGTTCCTGAATGTGAACCGGCCGGAAGACCTGAGGAGGATGTAGGGGAGGGGCTTGCCCCCTCCCGTGCGGGGGACAGCCGCAGACCCCATAGAGTCTCGAATACGGAGCTTCCGCCCTCCCGGGAGGGGGCAAGCCCCTCCCCTACACTACCCCGCCACCTCCCCCTCCACCCCGCCGCACTGCTCGCACGGGCAGATCTGGCGCAGGAAGTCGTAGCGGTAGATCCCGGTGCCATGGCCGTCGGAGAAGCCGATGGAGATGGCGTAGTTGCCCACCGCCTGGATCGACGTGGCGGTCACCGGCGAGGCGGGCGGCTGGTAACGGATCTTCTGGAAGGAATGACCCTGGCAGCCGGCGCAGGGGCACCAGCCGCGCAGGTAGTCATACCCGTACTCGGCGGAGTGGCCGTCGCTCCAGGTCAGGCGCAGCTTTCCCTCCTCGGGCAATCTGCGCGCTTCCGTCAGCACCGGCGAGGGCATCTGTTGGGGGCTCATCGCGTCCATGATACAACCGCGGTGCTGGAAGAACCCCGGCCCGCGGGCCGGTCTTCTCAAGGAGACGCATCATGCGCAAAGCGCTCATTCTCGTCGTACTGCTGCTCATACCCGCCGCCGCCCTGGCGCAGACCCACCGCTTCGAGCTCACTCCCTACGCGGGCTGGCGCTTCGACGGCGAGTTCAACGTCAACGGCGACTTCCTCGACGAGCGCGACGTCCGGGTGGACGAAGGGGCCTCTTTCGGCCTCA
>JBJMGZ010000258.1:0-4603 GCA_045807605.1 Thermoanaerobaculia bacterium
GCTCTTCATGAAGCGGGCGGTCGAGACGTCCGCGACGCTCCACAGCGACGCCAGCACCGAGCGCGCGCCCGCGTACTGGAAAGCGCGGGTGAGCCCCACGAGACCCTCGCCCCCCATCTCCCGCCCCAGCGCCGTGTCGCACGCCGAGAGCGTCACCAGGTCGGCGTCGAGGCGCACGCTCTCGAAGATCTCCCAGGCCTGCAGCAGCCCGTTGTCCTGCCCCTCGCCCGTCTGCTCGGGCAGGGTCAGGGCCAGGGCGGAATTGAGCGGGAAGCGCTCGTCGAGCAGCCCGTGGCAGGCGAAGTGGACGAGGCGCGCCTCCGGCCCGAGCGACTTGGCCCTCTCCTCGGTCGCGTCGGAGCCCAGGTAGACCTCGGCCCCCGGGTACAGGTCGGCGATGGCCTCGATCTCCCGGCCGCTGGAGGGCAGGGGCACGAGCTCCAACCCGCGCCGGACCGCCTCCCGCACTTCCGGGTCCGCGGCCGCGCCGGGTGACAAGGGGCGGTAGACCGGATCGCCGAACGCGGCGAGGCGCTCCTCCCCGGTATCGCCGGCAGGGCCCGCGGGGCGGCGCGACCGCGCCAGCTCCGCGTACACGGTGGCGGAGAGCACGTGGTGGATCGGCTTCCACTCGACGAGGTACCGGTCCCCGCGCCGCAGGGCGGCGAAGGCCAGGGTGTGCAGCGGCCCGTCCGGGGAGACGAGGATGCGCCGGGCGCCGGCGATGCGCTCTTCGGCAGGGCGGACCAGCAGGCCGTAGAGCCGCCCTGCCCGCTCTTCGAGCTCCGCGAGGTCGGAGCCCGGGTCCTTGAGCAGCAGGCGGAAGCTCTCCACCTCGTCGCGCAGGCCCCTGGCGCCGAGGGCGACCGGGAAGACCGAAAGACCCGAGCTGTCGACCGCGAAGAGCCAGCTCCTCTCCTCCCCCACCGCGTATTCGAGGAGCACGGTCCCGGGATCGAGGGCGGCCCGGACGCCGGCCAGGTCGAGCGGCTCGGGGTCCTGGAGCGCGGCGGAGCGGGGCGACTCGCGACGGATGTGGTCGAGGATCTCCTCCTGGCGGTCCCGCAGGTCGCGCAGCTCGCCGGTGAGGCGCTCGATCTCGGCGTCGTCCCGGCCCGGCCGCAGGGGATCGAGCTGCGCCTGGACGCTGTCGTACTCGGCGTTGACCCGCCGGCGCTGGGCGGCGAGCTCCGGCGGCAGGTCCGGCGGGCGGATGTCGCGCTCCGCGAGCAGGGCGAGGAAGGAGCGCGCCCGGCCCCGCTCCAGGACGTGGAACGCCTCGTCGGAACGGCCGGCCTCGATCAGCCCCTCCAGGCAGGCGTTGTAGTACTCGCCGAGGGTCGCCTCGAAAGACGCCCTGGCCTCCGGAGTGCCGCCGAGCCGGGTGCGCTGGCCGTCGAGGACGTCGATGGCGCGGCAGAGGTCGCGCGTCGATTCCTCGATCCAGCGGGCTTCGCGCGCGCTCCGGTTGGCCCGGCGCTCGGCGAGGCCGAGGGCATGGAGGGTGGCGGCCTCCTCCGTGCTCCCCGGGACGAGCCGGCTCTGGAGATCGAGAGCCCGGCGGTAGAGGGCGAGGGCCTCCTCCATGCGCCCGCGCCGGCCGGCGATCTCCCCCAGGCCGCGCAGGACGACGGAGATCCGCACGCCCTCGGGCGCCTCCCTCTCGAAGTAGGCCAGGGCCCGGCGCAACAGGTCCTCCGCGGCGGCGAGGTCGCCGCCGCTTTCCAGCTCGAGACGGGCGAGGTCCTCCAGACCCTCGGCGGCAGAGATGCTGGCCGGATCGAGCCTCTCCGCGATCTCCTGGGCGCGCCGCAGGTGCTCCCGGGCGGCGGTGAAATCGCCCTTGCGCAGGGCCAGCTCCCCCAGGCCGGTCAGGCTGTCGGCCAGCTCCCCGGGGTCGGGGGAGGGCCTGCTCTCCTGGATCGCCAGGGCGCGGCGGTAGTGGACCTCGGCCGCCTCCAGGTCGCCGCGCTGCAGGGCGAGCGCGCCCAGGCTGTCCAGGGTCGACCAGGTCTCCCACGGGCTCGCTTCCCTGCGTTCCAGGAAGTCCAGGACGCGGTGGAGCAGGTCGTCGGCGGTAGCCAGGTCGCCGCGCTGAATCGCGACGGTCACGAGGTTCTGCAGGCAGCCTGCCATGAAGCCGCCTTCCGGTTCGATCCTTTCGAAGATGGCGAGCGCCCGCCGTTGCCAGAGCTCCGCGGCCTCCAGGTCGCCGCGGTTCTCGGCGACGTTGCCGAGATTGAGGAAGATCTTGCCGTGGCCGATGCTCTCCGGGGCCAGCCGTCGCTGGAGCTCCTCGGCGCGCGTGAAATGCTCCTCCGCGGCGATGAGATCGCCGCGCCAGCGGGCCAGGACGCCCAGCCTGTTGAGGCCTGTCGCAACCTCGATGGTCCCGGGCGCCAGCTCCTCCTGGATCGCGAACCCCTGCTTCACGAGCTCCTCGCCGGCCGCCAGATCCCCTCTCTTGGCCGTCGTATGTCCGAGCCTGGCGAGCGTGTTCGCGACGGCCAGGCTCTTCGGCGCGGTTTCTTGTTCGATCGCCAGGGCCTTCTGGAAGCGGTCGAGCGCCGCGTCCCGCGCGCCGCGGTCGTTGAGCTCATCTCCCCAGGCGCGGAGGACGTACGCCGCCGCCGCGGGATCGGGCGCCCGCTCCAGGGTGTCGACCGCCTCCTGCCAGGCGGCGTCAGCCTCGGGCCACTGCTCGGCCTCGGAGAGAGTCCGGGCCAATTGATGGAAGAACCAGGCGGCGAGCCGGCCGTCGCCCGATCCTTGCGCGGCTGCCGCGGCGGACCGCCAGTCGGAGAGATCGGGAGGGAGCCCCGCCGGCCGCGTCCAGATCGACCATGCCCCCTCGCGCAGGATCCACGTCCGCGCCTCGCTCCCCCGTCTCCCGCGCAGGGTGACGCCATGCCGCGGGGCCACCTCCATCTCGAGCGGCACCAGGTCATAGGGAGAGCGGATCCTCCCCTCGTCCTCGTTGGAGGACCACGAAAGCAGGACGTCCCCGGGCAGCAGGCCCGCCGCCGCTCCCGGCCCATACGAGGGCGCGACCTCGACGACGATGCCGGCCTCCTCCGCAGCCCGCTCGGGAGCCGCGGCCGCAGACCTGGGAGCCCCGGGCGGAACGCAGGCCGGCAGCAGGGCAAACAGGCCCAGGATGGGCAAAAGCCTCGGGAAACTGGACTTCGGAGCGCTCACGACAGCCTCTGCGCCGGGACGAACGTCATGAACACCATGGAGAGAGGATACGCGCAGTGCTCCGATGGGGCAACAGCATAAAGCCAGGGGATCGAGCCCCGGTCGTGCCCTTGCAAATCGGCGTAAGATATGAAGGCATCCGTAGATAAGCCAGCAGTGACTTCCAAGAGAGGCGCGATCCATGGCCGACCTGCAGGAGGGGTTCTGGGACAATCTCCTGGACTTCATCCACGACCGCACCGTCATTCCGGTCATCGGTCCGGAGCTCGTCACCGTTCGGGAAGGCGACCGGGATGTGCCTCTCTATCGCTGGATCGCGCAGCGGCTGACGGCCGATCTCAACCTGCCCGCCGCCGAGCTTCCCGCGGGCTTCGACCTCAACGACGTGGTTTCGCTGCACCTGCGCCGGCGAGGCGAGCGGGAGGAGCTCTACGCCCAGATCCACAGAATGCTGCGCAAGGCCGAGCTGACACCGCCTGAGCCGCTGCGGGCGCTCGCCGGCATCCCTGGTTTCGACCTCTTCGTCTCGCTGACCTTCGACTCGCTGCTCGCGGACGCCCTCGGCGCTGCACAACAGATCGCCTACTCGCCGAACACCGTCCGCGACCTCCCCTGCCCGAAGGCTGCGCTCCGGCAGCCTGTGGTGTTCCATCTCCTCGGCCGGGCGTCGGCTTCCCCGGATTACGCGATCTGCGACGAGGACCTGCTCGAGCTCCTGCATGGCATACAGGACAAGCAGCGCCAGCCCAAGACCCTGTTCGACGAGCTGCGCGGCAATCACCTGCTCATCCTCGGCTGCAACTACGGGGACTGGCTCGCGCGCTTCTTCCTGCGCACCGCGAGGAGCCTCGAGCTGTCTCAGAAGCGCAGGCGCTGGGACGTGCTGGTGAGCGACCAGATCGCGCACGACTCCAGGCTGGCGCTGTTCCTCGAAAGCTTCAGCTCCGACACCCGCGTGGTCCCGATGGCCGCGGCACCGTTCGTCACGGAGCTGGCGGCGCGCTGGCACGCCGCCCATCCGGCTCGAGCCCAGAGCGCGGTATCCGCAGTCGGCTCGGTCCGCGAGGCAGGCAGGGACGGAAAGAGCATTCCGGCCGGAGCGATCTTCGTCAGCTACGCGAGCGAGGACCTCGAAGCCGCCAGCCGACTGGCCGAGGGCCTGCGCGCGGCCGGCCTGGAAGTGTGGCTCGACAAGGATGCCCTGCAGATGGGAGACGACTGGGCGCGCAGCATCCGGCGCGGCATCGAGCGCTGCTCGCTGTTCCTGCCGGTGGTCTCGCGCCAGGCCGTGAGCGAGGAGAACCGGCGCCGATACTTCTGGCGGGAGTGGAACGACGCGGACGACTTCGCCCGTGGGATGGCGCCGGACGAGGCTTTCATCGTTCCCGTGACGATCGACGACACG
>JBJMGZ010000259.1:0-9142 GCA_045807605.1 Thermoanaerobaculia bacterium
TGGATTGTCGCGGCGCCGAGACCGTCCGTCGATGTCGGACGAAGGGGGGAAAGAGTGGATCAGCCGGGCTGGGTCTTGTCCTGCGGCACGGCAGTTCCGTCCGGGTAGAGGGCGACCACGCGCCCGTCCCTCCAGACGTACACCGGTCGCCCGGCGCGCCAGTGCTCGGCGATGGCGGCCGCAACCGCCTCCTTCATGGCGCGCTCCGCCTTGGCAACAAGCGGCGGTAGCTCTATGCGGTCGTGCTCGCTCACTTCAGGACCTCCCGTTCAATCTTACCGAACACCTCTGGATTCAGGATGATCCGATCCTCTCCCAGGCAGAAGGAGAGCAGATTCGGCGTTTCCTCTGAGTTCTCGAAAAGCGTACTCCGGCAGGAAGAGCCGCGCGAACGTGCTCTTGCCGGCGCCGTTCGGTCCCGCGACGATGTAGACGTTGGGCGAGGGCTGCTCAGCCATTCCGCTCCCCATGCTATCGTTCCGCCGCTGCCAGGACCATATGACCGCGGACGCTCTCTTTCCCGAGATCGAGCAGCCTTACGACGCAGGGCATCTGCGCGTCAGCGAGCTGCACCGGATCTACTACGAGCAGGTGGGGAACCCCTCGGGCAAGCCGCTCTTCGTGCTCCATGGCGGTCCTGGAGCCGGCTGCTCTCCCACGATGCGCCGGTATGCCGATCCGGAGAAGTTCCGCATCGTCCTGCACGACCAGCGGGGGGCCGGCCGCAGCATCCCGTTCGGAGAGATCCGGGAGAACTCCACGCAGGCCCTCGTGGAGGACATCGAGCGGCTCCGGCAGCACCTGCGGATCAAGCGGATGCTCCTCCTCGGTGGCTCCTGGGGCTCGACGCTCGCCCTGGCCTATGCCGAGGCCTATCCCGACCACGTCGCCGGCCTGATCCTGCGCGGAATCTTCCTTGGCACGCGGGAAGAGCTGGACCTCTACTTCCCGCGGAACGTGGGCGACTACTTCCCCGAGGTCTACGAGCGGCTCTGCGCCCAGATCCCCGAGATGCCTGGCAAGAGCCTGCCGGAGCGGATCTTCGCCCTCCTCCAAAGCCCGGACGAGGAGGTCCGCCGCAAGGCCGCCCGAGCCTGGCTGGAATTCGAGCTGAGGACCGTGGTCCTCCAGCGCACGGACGAGGAGGTCCGGCAGGAGCTGGAGAGCTTCGATCCCGAGGCGCTGGCGAAGATCGAGACCTTCTACATCGTCCGCGATTGCTTCCTCGAAGAGGGCCAGCTCCTGCGCGACATCGGGAAGATCCAGCACATCCCCGCTCTCATTCTGAACGGCCGCTACGACCTCATGACCCCGCCCGTGGTCGCCTGGAAGCTCCACAAGGCGCTGCCGAAGTCGGAGATCTGGTTCATCGAGAGCGTGGGCCACAGCGCGGGGGAGCCGGCGACCCAGGAGGCGATCGTGCGGGCGGTGCGGCGGTTCGAGTAGGGGCTCAGAGGGTGTCTCGAAAGCCGTCTGTCCGGGGTCTCAGCCACGGAGCAGTGAGCCCCGAAGGGGCGACGGCATGTAGCCCCCGGCGGCCGCCCGGGGGAGGGGGTCGAAGCAAAATATTTTTTTGATCGGTGTCCCGGGGTCGCCGCGCCAGCGGCGCTCTGACCCCGGGCTACATGCCGTCGCCCCTGCGGGGCTCACTCCTCCGTGACTGCCCGATCCTGCCCGGATCCAGGATTTTGATCGTCATCCGGAAAACCGCAGCAACCATCCATATTTCTGAATTCCGCGGCGGCTCCGATGGGGAGGCTGCCGCGGCTCAAGCCGTTGAGATCAAAGGATCTCTGCCTCTCTTTCCTCGCTGGGCATCCTTCTTGCGCTGAGCCTCAGGCAGACAGCTTCTCCAGGAGGTCCGAACGATGCGAGGACCCAGCAGGGTCGTTCTCTATGTGACGTGTGTCTTCCTTGCAATTGTCCACATACCAGGGGCCGGCGCCCAGGTGACGATGCCGCTGGCCGAGTACGAGGCGCTGCGCGCCCGGGCCAACCCGGAGGCGGAGCCCAACCCTTCGCCTCCAGCGCCGTTCGCGTTCGAGTCGGCCGATGTCGTGATCTCGGCGGACGGGGAGAGCGCGCGGGTCGTCCAGACTCTCGGCCTGACCCTGTTCGCCGACGGCTGGCAGAAGGTGCCTTTGGGCGAGGCCGGCTCGTTCATCGCCGCCAGGTTCGGCGATCTCGAAGGCCGGGTGAACGTTGAGGAGGGGGGCTGGTCGCTCCAGGTCCAGGGCCGGGGCCGGCACCAGGTGGTGCTGGAGTCGGTCGTGCCCGTGAAGCGCGACGAGACCTCCACCCGGCCCACCTGGCAGCTCGGCCTGCGCCTCCCTCCGGCCGCGGTCGTGCGCGGACGGATCGAGGCGCCCGGTACGGTGGAGGAGGTGGAGCTTCAGGGAGCCGGTCTGGTGCGGCGCGGAGACCCCGGCGGGCGCTCCTGGAGCTTCGTGGCCGCGCCCACGCCGGAGCCCGTCGGGTTCACCCTGCGCGGCCGGCGCACCCTGCCCGAGCGCGCCCAGCTCCCTCTGCGCTTCGAGACGACCTCGGCGACCGCCGCCGTGCTCTCGCGCACCCGGCTGGAGGTCCATGGCTGGATCGAGGCGCGCGTGGCGCAGGGCCGGCTGCCGGAGCTGCGGGTTCCTCTTCCCGCGGGTTTCGAGGTCGTCTCCGTCCAGGGTCCGATCGCCGGCTGGAATGTGGCCGGCGGGCGGCTCGTGGTCACGCCGCTGGAGCCGGTGGAGTCCTCCCTCGCCGTGCAGATCGAGCTGTCCGCCCCTCCCGTGCAGGAGCTGGCGAGCCCGCTGCTGGTCCCGGCCGACAGTCACCGGACGCTCCTGCTCACCAAGGCCGCGATCCGGGGGGACGGCCTCCTGGAGCTGACCGATCCCGGCGCGGTGCGCGCCCCGGCCGAGACCGAGACCGTGGGGATGGCCGACGACGTCCGCGGCGCGCCGGGCGTGCTGGTGGCCGTGGTCGATCCCGCCCGGCCGCCGCGCTGGCGGGCCGAGTGGGCCGATCAGACCGAGGTGCTCGCCGCCCAGGTGGACCGCCTGCTCGTGGATGTGGCGGTGGGGGAGTCGGGCCGCGCCGCCTACCAGGTCTGGGCCGAGGTCCGCAACCGGGGCGCGCAGCAGCTCGTGATCACTCCGCCTCCCGGGTTCGAGCTGGTCGCCGGCCATCGCGACGGCGAGCCGGTGAGCCCCGGGGCGGCCGGAGCCGGTCTCGCCGTGCCGCTCTCGTCCGGAGAGGGCGCCCAGGTCATCCACCTGGCCGGGCTCCTGGCGCTGCAACTGCCCAAGGGCAAGGGGGAGATCTCGCTGCCGCTGCCGGCGCTCTCGGCCCCGGCGGCGCGCGTCGAGGTCCGCCTGGTCCTGCCCGGCGGGCGCGAGTACAGGCTGGCCGAGCCCTCCCGCGAGGGTCCGGTCGGGCCGCCCCCGGGCCATGCCGAGCGCAGCGCGCGCAAGGACGAGGTGCTCTCCGCGAACATGATCGCCAAGCAGGTTCTCTCCCTGCCCGGAGCCACCGTCACGGCTTCCAAACTCTTCCCGCTGCCGCCGGGCTTCTGCCAGCTCCAGGCGGCCTGGAGCGCTCTCTCTCCCACGCCAGGGCCCCTGGCGATCCGCGTCGAGAACGACAAGGAGGATCTCGCATGGTTCTGAATCGGCTTCTTCCCATCGGGTTGACAGTCTTCCTCCTCGCTCCGGCCCTGCGGGCGGGGGAGGGGAGGCCGGGCGAGGTGGTGCTCCCCCTCAAGGACTACCTGGCGCTGGTCGAGGCCGCCGAAACAGCCCAGAAGGCGCGGGCGGAGCGGGCGCGGCTGCAGGCCGCTCCCCTGGTCGAGATCGTGTCCCAGCGCGTGGCCGCGTTCGTCGAGGACGGCGAAGCCCGGGTGACCTCCGAGTTCGAGGTGCTCGTGCAGGGCCGTCCGGACCATCCTGTTGCCCTCCCCCTGGCGGGCTACCCCGCGACGGTCGAGGTCCTGCGGGACGGCCGGCCCGAGCCGGGCGCGGCGGTGAGCGCGCTCCATGGCGGGCGCGGCGGGGTTCTCCTGGTGGCGCCCGAGCCCGGGAAGTACCAGGTGCGCATCCAGGGGCGCACCGAGGTGGAGAACCTGGGCGGCATCGGCCGTCTGACCTTCCCGCCGGCCGCAGCTCCGGTCGCGGTGACCGAAATCGACCTGCCGGCCGAGACCTCCTGGACGGCGCCGGGCGGGGTCGTGGTCGAGGACCGCGAGCAGGGCGGCCGCCGCACGGTGCAGCTGGCCTCGAAGCGCGGCGAGGCGCAGGTGCTGGAGCTGAAGCGCCGCTTCGACAGCGCCGAGGCCGACCGGCTCCTCGTCCAGACCGTCGCGCTGACCCTCTTCCAGCTCCGGCCGGAGGGGCCGCGCCGGCACGACGTGGTGCTCTACGAGGTGTCGCGGGGCAGCCTGCCGAGCTTCACGGTGGACCTGCCGCCGGGCGTCGAGGTGGAGCAGGCGGGCACGGACGAAGGGCCGGCCGTGCCGGACGTCGAGAACGGGAAGCTGACCGTGCACCGGCACCGCCAGCTCCAGGGCATCGGCTACCTCGTGCTGACCTCGACGCCGCCCGCGAACGTCCTCGCCGAGGGGACGGCGCTGACCGCGGCTCTTCCCACGGGGATCGACGTGCGCGCCCGCTATCTCGCCGTGGCGTCATCGATCGCGGCCGAGGCGCGGCCCCTGCCCGACGCGGCCTGGGCGCGGGTGGACCTCGAAGACCTGCCCGCGTCGCTCTCGGAGGCGCTGGAGGTGATCGACCTGGCCGCGGCCTGGCGCCTCTCGGATGCTTCGGTTTCCGGAGCCCGGCTGGCCGTCTCGGCCCTGCCTCCGGCCCCGAGCCGGGAGGAGCCGGTGCGGATGCGCGACACCACAACGCTCCTCACGGTCGACGGCACCCTGTTGCACCGCGATCTCTTTACGTTGGGGCCGGTGACCCGGGCAGGGGCGGCGCTCGACCTGATCCTGCCGGCGGGAGCGCAGCTCTGGTCGGCGCGGGTCGGGACGCAGGCGGTCCGTCCGCTCGACCGCGGCGGCCGGCTCTCCATCCCTCTCGGGTTCGGCGGCGGCGCGGAAACGGTGGTCGAGGTGGTGGCGGTGCTGGAGAAGGCGGTCCCCGGGGGACGGTCCGAGCTCGGCATGGAGCTGGCGCAGGTGATGCTGCCGGTGCTGGAGCACCGCTGGCGCCTGCTGCTGCCCGAGGGGAACCGTTACCGCTTCCGCTCCGGCGACCTGCGGCCGACCGCGCAACCCGCCTATCGCGTGGTGTACCAGCCCATGGCGGCCCAGGGCCTCGGCGGCACCTCGTCCGTCTACGGGCAGGTGGTGGACGATCAGGGCTCGCCTCTGCCCGGGGTCACGATGACCCTGCTCGGGGGAGCCAATCCCCTGGTCCAGATCACGGACGCCCAGGGCAGGTTCCGGTTCGTCACGCTGCCGCCCGGCTCGTACAGCCTCAAGGCCGAGCTGGAGGGCTTCTCCACCCAGGAATTCCCGAACGTCCAGGTGGTGAGCGGCGGGGCGGTCACCCTGGAGATGACGATGAGCAGCGCGGTCGAGGACGTGATCACGGTCACCGCCGAATCGCCGATGCTCGACGAGCGCAGGACGGGGCGGACCGAGACGATCCCGCTCAACGAAGGCACGGGAGGCGGCAACCTCAACCTTGGGCGCAGGAAGAAGATTTCGACGGGGGCGACGGTGTCTCAAGCCGAGCTCGACAAGATCCCCACGGCGCGCGATTCCTTCGCGATTCTCGATGAGCTGAAGCAGGGGCTCGTCGGGGGCGTCCGCCCGCTGCCGGTCGCGATCCCGGAGTCCGGCAAGGCGCTCTACCTGACCGGGGTTCTTCCCCCGGCCCAGGTGTCGGTGAAGCTGGACGTGAAGGCCAAGAGGTAGACCTGGCAGAAAAGAAAAAGCCCGGGGAACCCCCGGGCTCGATCTGAACCACCTCAACCCTGATCGGAAAAAGACAAACGGCAGGAGACTCCCTCCGGACAGCAGAACTGCAAAGAACTTCATGACATCAGGCAACTCGGTCACTGTCGCCTTGTGTGAACAGAGAGTAACAACGAAGCTCCAAAAGATCCTCAGGATTGGCCTCCCGGAGCCTCAAACTTCCTCAAAAAAGGTCAAAGAGAGCCGGTCTTTCGTCCGTTCACCGCCGAAAATACCCCCAGATGTAGTAGTAGCGCTCTCACCGGCCCCAGGGACTGGGGGAGGCGGGCCGGGGCGAAGGGTGCCCGGCCGGCGAGCAGCGCGGGCTTGCCGGAATCCTCGATCCGAAACAGAATACGGAGTCTTTTTCAAGATACGCTCGGGTGCTTCCTCGGGCGCTTCCTCGAGGATACGCCCGAGGCATGGAGGACGCTTGCTGAGACAATTCCTGCGCCGGATTCCCCTGTTCGCCGACCTGGAGGACAGCCAGCTCCAGCGGCTCGAAGGGATGATCCGGGAGGAGGTCAGCCCGGCGAAGCGGGTCATCTTCCGCGAAGGGGATCCCGTGGACGCCTTCTACATCGTCAAGGACGGCCTGGTGACGGTGTACCGCGAGGAGAAGGGCAAGCCGCTGCAGGTGCTGGCGCGCCTGGAGCCGGGCGGCTACTTCGGCGAGATGGGACTGCTCAACGACAAGTCCCGGCGCTTCGCCTCGGCGCGCACCACCCTGCCCTCGGTCCTGCTGCGGATCGAGAAGCCCGACCTCGTGAGCCTGCTGGCCGAGATTCCGATCCTGGAGCTCAAGTTCCGCGCCGAGGTGATCCGCCGGCACGGCATGAACGTCTCGGCCCTTCTCGCCCTGGCGGGGCAGCGGGACGTCCGCATCCGCCTCGGCGTGGACGCCGTGATCGTCCTCCCGGACGGCCGGTCGATGCCTGTGAAGCTGGAGAACCTGTCGATCGGCGGCATCGGCCTCTCCGGCGGGCCGAGCTGGGAGGTCAGGCAGCCGGTGCGCTTCTCCGTGGCGCTCCCGCACGAGGAGCCGGTCCTGGAGGTCACGGGCACCGTCACCTGGAAGGAAGGCGACACGATCGGGATTGCCTTCGACCCCGACGTGGCGGGAGATCCCAACCGCATCCACCGCGTGATCCGAAGGTTCCTCGACAGCCGGCGGTAGAACCTCACCCCCTGTCCCCCTCTCCCGTTACGGGAGAGGGGGAACGTTACCCGAACCTGTTTCGCCCGGATCGGCACGACTGCCCCAGCTACGTCCCCCCTCTCCCGGGCGGATGGGCCGGGTGGAGACGGGAGAGGGGGACAGGGGGTGAGGTCTATTGGATCTCCACCTCCACCCGCTGCCCGAGCTTGAGCGGAGTCTTCCCGTCGAGCGCGATCTTGACCAGCAGCACGCGGGTGTCCGAAGGGCGGCCGGGGTCCTGCGGCTTGAGGCGCCGGGGGACGACCGCGTCCGGGATCTCCTCGATGCGGGCCGGCCACGATTTTCCCGTGTAGCCCTCGGCTGTGACTTGAACGGGCGCTCCGAGCGCCACGCGGCCGGCGTCGAACTCGTCCACCTCGGCCTCGACGCGGGTGCGGTCCAGGTTGGCGACCGTCACCAGCGGCTCTCCGGCCTCCAGATGCTCGCCGGGCTGCACCGAGCGGGCGATCACCACGCCGTCGATGGGCGAGACGATCCGGGTCTTGGCGAGGACGGCCTGCAGGCGGCTCACCGAGGCGAGGGCGGTCTCTCGGCGGGCCGAGGCGGCGTCGCGGTTGCGGCGGGCGCGGTCCGCCGTCTCCTGCGTGCCCACCTTCTCGGCCAGGAGCCGCTCGGCGCGGCCGAGGTCCACTTCGGCGAAGCGGATGTCGGCCTCGGCCTCATCGACTCGCGCCCGCGCCTCGGACAGCTCGGCGCGCAGATCGTCGGCGCGCAGCTCGGCGATCGCCTGGCCCTTGCGCACGCGGTCCTTCTCGTCGACCAGCAGCCGGACCACCATGCCGGGCAGCTCCGTGGCCACGACCACCTCGGCCCCGGGGTAGGCCACGAGACGGCCCTCGGCCACCACGCGCTGATCCTCGACGGGTGTGGCGGCCGGCGCGGCTTCCACGGCATCCGTTCCGCGTCCGTTCCGGAGCTGACCCACGAGGACCAGGGTCAGCAGGACGCCGATCAGAGGCAACAGCGACTTGCGCAAAATCGTGAGGATCATCGAACGTTGTCCTTTCCTAAAGCGTCAAGCGGCCAGACGGCCGTCGCGGATCTGTACCACCCGGTCGGCGATGGTCCGGACCTTGGGATCGTGGGTGACGATCAGCAAGGCCCGGTTCTCCTGCCTGGCGAGGTCGCGGAACATCTCCAGGACCTGCATCCCCACCTGCGAGTCGAGGTTGGCCGTGGGCTCGTCCGCCAGGACCACGGGCGGCGCGCCGGCGAGAGCCCGGGCGATGGCCACGCGCTGCTTCTGACCGCCCGAAAGATCGCGCGGAAGGAAGCGGAGGCGGTCGCCGAGGCCCACGGCCTCCAGCACCCGCTGCGCCTCCCGGCGCGCCTCGCGGCCGGGCAGGCCCTTGATGTTGAGCGCGTACTCCACGTTTTCGAGCGCGGTCAGGGCCGGGAACAGGTTGAACTGCTGGAACACGAACCCGATCGACCGCTTGCGAATCTCCGGCAGCCGGCCGGGGCGCTTCGCATCCACCTCCTGGCCGTCCACCACCACCCGGCCGGCGGTCGGGGTGAGGATGCAGCCGAGGATCGAGAGGAAGGTGGTCTTGCCCGATCCCGAGGGACCCTCCAGGGCGACCACCTCGCCGCGCTCCACCAGGAGGCTGGCGCCGTTGAGCACGGAGACGGTTTCCCGCCCCTCCTGGAAAATCTTCGTGACGTCGTGAGCCTGCAGGACGCTCATGGTTTCTCTCCCAAATGTAGGGGCGGGGCTTGCCCCCGCCCGGGAGGGGGTAAACCCCTCCCCTACATGTCTTTTCCATTTCCTCAGGTTCTGAAGACCAGGGCCGGATCGATCCGGGCCACCTTGCGGAACGAGATCATGGCGGCGGCGAGGCACAGCGCGAGCGTGCCCACGCCCACCAGCGCGGCGAAGGATGACGAGATGATCAGCTTGAGCCCGATGTTGGCCATGGCCGGCCGCAGGAACCAGGACATCACTCCGCCCAGCAGGAAGCCGACGACCG
>JBJMGZ010000260.1:0-3479 GCA_045807605.1 Thermoanaerobaculia bacterium
GAAGGGCCGCGGGTCGAGAGAGAGCTCCGCAGCGGCCGCATCCCACCGAGCGAGAGCTTCCTGGCTCGCCCTCTCGGGCGGCTTCTCCCGCTCCTCGGAAACGAGGATGATCAGCTCGACCGGACCCGTGGGGACCGTTGCCGGGAGCTCGACGACAGTCCGGCGATCCTCGGGAACGGTCACGTGGATTCTGTGCGCTTGCATCGATTTCTCCCGTGGCGAAGTCTACCACGGGGGCCCTCGCCCCCCCGCCCCGTGATACCCTCCCCGCATGGCCTGGATCAGCGCAACCACCCTCGACGGCAGGAACGCGAACCTCCACTCCGCCCAGATCTCCGCCATCCTCGACCGGGTGGCGGGCGAGCCCCGGGAGGGGAGCGAGGTGATGTTTTCCGCGGGCGGCCGCCTCGAGGTCCGGGAGAGCCCGGCTCAGCTCCTGCGGGAGATCGAGACCGGCGAGCACCCCGAGAATCCGCCCGTTTCCCCCGACGCAGCCTGGTGATCGATCCATGTCCGACCTGATCCTGATCGTCGACGACGAGCCCGGGATCCTCACCACCCTGGGGGGGATCCTCTCGGATGAAGGCTATTCGACCCTCACCACCACCAGCGGCGAAGAGGCCCTGACCCTCTACCAGGAGAAGCGGCCCGATGTGGTGTTCCTCGACATCTGGCTCGCCGACCGCGACGGCCTGGAGACCCTTCAGGCCCTGCGCGAGACCGACCCGGCAGCCGCGGTGGTCATGATGTCGGGCCATGGCTCGGCGTCGACCGCGGTCAGCGCGATCAAGATGGGGGCGTTCGACTACCTGGAAAAGCCGCTCTCCTACAAGCGGGCGGTGGACGCCGCGACCGGAGCGCTGTCCTACCGCCGCTCGCTCCTCGAAGCCGGCGTCTCCGGCACGGCCCCGGGACTGCCGCGCGACCGCCAGGGCGAACGGCGCTTCACCGCCGCGCCGGACCTGCCGCTCCTCCGGGAGACCGGCCGCCGCCAGCGCACCATCGGGCGCTCGACCGTCATCTACGGCCTGGGCCTCCATTCCGGCCAGCGCACGGGCATGGTCCTCCAGCCGCTGCCCGCGAACAGCGGCATCCACTTCGTGACCCTGCCCGCGGGCATCGAAATCCCGGCTCACGTCCGGGCCGTGGCCGAGACCGACTATGCGACCACGCTGTCCGGCGAAGGGGAGAGCATCCGCACCATCGAGCACCTGCTCTCGGCGCTCCACGCGAACCGGGTGGGCAACCTCCTGATCAAGGTGCACCGCGAGATCCCGGTCCTCGACGGCTCGGCGCTGGAGTTCTGCAAGCTTCTCGAAGAGGTGGGGATCGCGGAGCAGGACGAGCCCGAGCGCGAGGTGGTGATCGACCGGCGCTACGAAGTCCGCGGCGGCGGGGAGAAGGTCCTGGCCATCGAGCCGGCCGAAGGGTTCTCGGTCTCCTACCTGCTGCGCTATCCGCCGCCGGTGGGGGAGCAGCGCTACGACTTTGCGCTCAGCTCCCCCGAAGCCTACAAGAAAGAGATCGCGCCGGCCCGCACCTTCGGCTTCATGAAGGACCTCAAGATGATGAACGAGCTCGGCCTGGGCTCGGGCGGCCGGCTCGATAATTTCATTTTGGTGGGCGAGGACGAAGTCATCAACACCGACCTACGCTTCCCGGACGAGTTCGTCCGCCACAAGATCCTGGACATCGTGGGCGATCTCTATCTCCTCGGCTATCCGATCCGAGGAAAAGTGACCGCCCACCTCACCGGTCATCGCGACAACATCGCCCTCCTCCGACAGATCGTCGGGTAATGGAACCCGCCCGAGCCCCTCACCCTGCGATGGGAGAGGGGTCGGGCGGGAGGGCGCTCAATGATGGCCTGAGTCACACGTGCCGGTGCACTGGGGCAGCCCCTTCTTCGTGGTGGCGCAGTTGTCCGCGCCGCCGTTCGCCTGGGTCTGGCCGTAGAGGTTGCCGGCAGCCGGGCAGATGGTCTGGACGTTCCACATCATGCCCCGGTCCTCGTGGCCGAGGAAGTGGCAGTGGATCACGTAGGCGCCGGTGTAGTCGTCGAACCGGTGGCGCAGAGCGACGTCGTTGCTCTTGGTCTGGCAGCCGCAGACCGACAGCTTGCCCGGAATGGTCGTCGTCCACTGCCCGTTCCAGGTGGCGTTGTCGGCCCGGCAGGCGATCGGGCACTTCACCTGCGCGTCGCTGTTGCTCCAGATCGGACCCGCCGGGCGGTCGGTGGTGCCCGTGATCGGCAGGGAGATGGTGTCCTGCCAGATGTAGGGCGCCTCGAAGGTGCGGTCGGCGTTGCGCCTCACCTGGAACGGATTGGTGTGGATGTGGAACGGATGGGGCAGAAGCGTCGTGTTGTTGTTCCCCAGGACGTTCGAGACCTGCCAGTCCTCCGTCTTGCCGAGCGTCATCGTGACGCCCGAGCAGCACGGCAGGTACTGGGAGTCGTTGATCCAGAAGCTGTTGGGCTGCGCGGCGAGCTGGCCGTCGATCTTGAACGCGAGCTTCGTGGGCGGAGCTCCCGTGTCCGGATTCCCGAGGTCGCGCAGGTAGTAGGGCGTGGCGGGCCAGCAGCGCGCCGGCTTCGGGTTGTTGCGGCAGGACGAGTCCGTCGCTTCGGTGACCGGGAAATTCATGGGGTCCGCCGTGCCTTCCACCCGGATCGTGAAGAGCAGGGGGTTCCCCGAGTTGTCGACGGGAACCCGTTCCGCCGGCACTCCGGTCGGCGGCACGCGCTGCGCCACCGTCTCGTCCATGTTGAAGGTATCTTCCCCGGTTTCGGAGATGTGCTCCACGAAGACGCGCCGGTTGACCGTGTACGTCCCGGGCTTGTCCGGGGCCTTGATCAGGAAGTCGACGCGGTTGCCGGGCGACAGCTTGAAGTTGTTGTAGGTGCCCTCCGTGTCGCGCAGCGGCTGGCGGTCGTAGTTCTGCCAGGCGAACTGGATGCCGTCCTGGGCGATCTGGCGGACCTCCTTGATGCGCGGATCGAAACCGATTTCCAACTGGGCGGAGGCCTGCGCCGTGCCGCCGACGAAGCGCCAGCGCTGGATCTCGCCCGGCCGCATGGTGATGACCGGCGTGGCGGAGCCGTTGAGCAGCGGCTGGGGCGGGGCGCTGCCGGGATTGAAGAAGTTGACCCCGCCCGAAATCTGCTGCACGGCCATCACCCGGTCCACCAGCTTGCCGCCATAGAAAGCGTTCAGCCAGTCGTCGAACGCGCCCTCGATGATCAGGCCGCCGGCCATGCCGTTCAGGACCTGGAGCGAGGTCGAGCCGTGCTTGTGCGGGTGGTACCAATGGGTCCCCGGCGCCTGGTTCCAGGGCAGCGGGTTGACGTTGACCTGGTACTTGCCCACCTCGTTGTTCTCGTCGACGGTGACGCCCGTCGATCCGAACGGATAGAGGTTCAGCAGGACGAAATCCTGGGGCCGCTGCGGCGAGACGTGGGTGCCGTGGAGATGGAAGTT
>JBJMGZ010000261.1:0-2893 GCA_045807605.1 Thermoanaerobaculia bacterium
AGCCGGACCGGACCGCCCCTTCCTCTCGCTGGTCAAGGGGCTGGCCCTGGCCGCCGAGGGCCGCAACCGGGAGGCCGTGGAGATCCTGGCGCCGTTGCGCGAGGCGCAGCCGGACAACGTCCCCCTGTCCCTCACGATGGCCCGGGTCCTCCAGCGCGACGGCCGGCGCGCCGAAGCCACCCGCATCCTCTCCGATCTCGCCGACCGCCTGGCCAAGGAGGGCAAGGCCGAGGACGAGCGCGACGTCCGGCTGGAGCTCGCCCAGGCCTGGATCGAGGCGAAGGACTGGGACCAGGCCGCCGCGGTCATCGCGCCGCTGCTCGCCGCGAAGGAGCCGGCGGTGCGCACCCAGGCCGTGCTCCTCCAGGCCGAGACGCTGGTGGGGGAGGAGCGCCAGGACGAAGCCCTCGCCCTGCTCGAAGGGGAGGGCTCGTCGCCGTCATCGCCGCCATCGCCGGTCATTCAGGGCCGCCGGGCCGAGGTGCTGTTCAAGGGCGGCGACGAGCGCGAGGCGCGGCGGATCCTCTCCGGGCTCGCCGAGTCGGGCGACGCGCAGTCCATGCTGGCCGCGGCGCAGTCCTGGCAGCGGCTGGACCGCTACCCGGATTCGATCCCGGTGCTGGAGCGGCTGGCGGCGAAGCAGAAGGACTCGGTGGCCGCGGGGTTCCTCCTCGGCTCGGCCTACGAGCGCACCGGGCAGCGGCCGCGGGCCGTGGCGGAGTTCCGCCGCGTGCTGGAGATCGATCCCGACTTCCACGCCGCCCTGAACTACCTCGGCTACACCTACGCGGAGTCGGGGGAGAACCTGGAGGAGGCCCTGTCGCTGGTCGGCCGCGCCGTGGCGCTGGAGCCGGACAACGGGGCCTATGTCGATTCCTTGGGCTGGACCTACTATCGGCTCGGCCGTCACGAGCAGGCGCGCGACATCCTGGAAAGAGCCGTGAGGCTGGAGCCCGCCGACGCGACGTTGCAGGAGCATCTGGGGGATGTCTATGTGGCGCTGGGGCAGAAAGAGCGGGCGCGTCAGGCGTACCGGCGGGCGCTCGAGCTGGCGGACGACAACGCGGAGCAGGTGCAGCGCAAGCTGGAACGGCTCCAGGACGACGGCCCGCGGCCCCGGATGTGAGCTCCTCCTCCTGACTCTTCTCCTGTCCGCCTGCGCCACCGGCGGTGGATTGCGAGCGGGGCGGCCCCATACCACCGCCAGCACCGCTGCGCCCTGGCAGATCCCCGCCGAGGCGTACGGCTCGCAGCGGCTCTACCGGGTCAACTACTCCGGACCGGAAGGGGAGGGATCGTTCCGCGTCACCCTGCGCCTCGCCTCGCCGGCGCGCTACCAGATCCAGGCCGTGGACCCCGTGGGGCGCTCGCTCTGGGGGCTGGACGTGAGCGCGGAGCGCGGGCTCTGGCTCGACCATCGCAACAAGGCGACCTGCGCGTTCGAGGGCAGCTTCGACGTCTCCGGCATCGCGCTCGGCCCCTTCCCCCTACTGTCGCTGCCCTCCCTGCTCATGGGGCGCGTGCCGGCCGAGCCTGGCGAAGAGGCCGAGCCGCAGCGCAACGGCCGCCAGGTCGAGTTCCGCGACGAGGTGGGCCGGCGCTGGGCGGTCGAGGTGGGCGGCGACGGCGCGGTCGAGGGATGGCGGCTGTGGGACCAGGAGGAGCCGACGGTCTGGTTCATGCTCCGGGACAACTGGGCCTATCTCTCGGATCGCACGCGGGGCGTCCAGGTGCGCTGGCGGGAGGTCCTGCACGAGGCCCTGGAGCGGGAGCCGGAACCGCTCAAGGCGCCCGCGGGATACCGGGAGGCGCCCTGCCGCGATCTGTATCCATCCCGCCAGGAGAACCCCCCGGGTTGACACGGCGGCCTTTCGCCTCTAGCATTTACGCCGCTGCGAAGAGGCGAGGTTCCGCGAAAGACCTTGCAAAGCCTGTTTCTCTCCATACTCCCGGAGCCGGCATAGGTATATAATCGCCGCACTGATGCTGGCGCGTGTCTGAAGCGGTCTTCCGGAGCCTTGGCGGTCCTGAGCCCGCCATATCCGGCGGGATCGCCGAAGCGTAGGGCGGTCGCCCAAGGCGCCACCCGTAGCGTGCGCTTGGTTGACGCGACCGCCCGGCGAGGTTTTCAGCAGGGCGGATGGAGAGGAATGCGACATGGAGATCACGGAAGTCAAGGTCTTTCCGATTCAGGAAGAGAAGCTCAAGGCCTTCGTCTCGATCGTCTTTGACCAATGTTTCATGGTCAACGACATCAAGATCATCCAGGGGAGGGAGGGCCTCTTCATCAGCATGCCCAGCCGCAAGAAAAAGAACGGGGAGTTCAAGGATGTGGCTCACCCGTTGAACAATGAGACGCGGCGGATGATCGAAGAAAAGGTCCTGGGGGAGTACCATAGGGTGCTCGCGGAGCGGGGGGAGGAGCCGGTGGTCTCGATACCGGCAGGGGAGGAGAGCGAAGTCCGGGAGCCGCTGGCTGCGGCGCCTGTGCCGTCTGTGGTCGTCCCGCCCGGCGAGAAGAGCATGGAGGAGGTGCAGGAGATGCACCTGCGCGACTCCTTCTGGACCGTACCCTGAAACTGGGGCGTCGCCAAGCGGTAAGGCACCAGACTTTGGCTCTGGCATCCGGGGGTTCGAATCCTCCCGCCCCAACCAGTTTGCGGTAGCGAATCGATCGGAAGCGAATCACAATTGACCTCTCCGGGGGGCCGTCGCCGACGGCATGCCCCGATTTCTGCGCGCCTATCAAGGAAACACCAAGGAAATAATCGAGGAGATATGCCCGGCGAACTGAAAGTCTTCGGAGGCCGCTCTCATCCGGCCCTGGTCCAGGAAATCTGTGACGTGCTCAACATCGAGCCGGGGCGCAGCTCGTCGTTCAACTTCTCGGATG
>JBJMGZ010000262.1:0-2549 GCA_045807605.1 Thermoanaerobaculia bacterium
ACCTCAAGAAGAGCGGCGTGCCGCTGACGCACTCGGTGCTCTTCCTCGGCACCAGCAGCGAGGAGCGCGGCAGCCGCCTGGGGATCCGGCGGATCATCCAGCTCCACCCGGAGATGGTCCGCAACTTCTGGGCGGTGCTCACCGAGGGCGGAGTGGTGGAGGCGCGGGCGCGCGACCAGATCAAGTTCTGGGGGACGGAGTTCGCCCAGAAGCGCTACGCCGACCTGATCGTCTGCGGCGACGACCGCCAGCGCCTGGAGGACCTCCGCAAGACGCTCAAGGAGATCGGCCCGACGGTGACCGATCTGCGCCTGACGCCGGAGGCCCGCACCGTGTTCGCGACCTACGGCCCGACCCGCGACCGCAAGGACCTGCGGGACATGATGACCGACATCGAAACCGCGATGGGGGACATCAAGGCCTTCCGCAAGCTCCCCCCCTACATTCAGTCGATGCTGCGCAACGAGGCGGTGCCGTTCAAGGTCAAGGAGGCGCCCGGCGGCGGCTGGGAGCTGGAGATCAAGTTCCAGCTCCTGCCCGGCGAGGATCTGGAGGCGGTGCGGGAGAAGCTGGTGCCGTCCTGGCTGACCTTCGGCCTGACCACGATGATCGACGAGCCGCAGACCGCCCGCGGCGGCAGCCCGCTCGACAACCCGGTCTACGAGGCGGTCGTCGAGACCCTGCGCGACGCTTATCCCGACGCGCCGGTCGGGCCCTATTTCCTGGCGTGGACGGCGACCGACGCCCGTTTCTTCCGGACCCTCGGCGTGCCGACCTACGGCTTCTCGCCGTTCCTGATCATGAACACCGACACCCTGCAGGTCGACCGCGCCAACGAGCGTTTCGCGGTGCCCGCCTTCGCGGACGGCGTCGAGATCTACACGCGGCTGGTCCGCCGGCTGGTATCTGACACTTAGTGCTAGCGAACTGTGGCAAATTTTGTCTTGACGGAAATTGAACGTTAATGAAATCAAGGAGTTAGGTTCGGTGAACCCCTGGCATCGACCCTGCTTTATCTCCCCACCGACACGCCTCGCGGATGATCCGGAGGACAGCTTCAAAACCCCAGGGGGAGGAGACCCAAACATGATTAGCAAGATCCGTAACCGGCAGAAGGGCTTCACGCTCATCGAGCTGCTGATCGTCGTCGCGATCATCGGCATCATCGCGGCCCTGTTGATTCCGAACTTCCTCGACGCTCTGCAGAAGGCGAAGCAGAAGCGGACCGTTGCCGACATGCGGAACGCCGGCACCGCGATGTTCTCCTGGCTGACCGACCAGGTCGGCGCGGCCGCCGCCGGCGCCGCCGCCACCGACGTCGACCTCAGCAAGTACACCGCCTCCGACGCCGCCACCGTGGCCTCGGTCCTGGTTCCGCAGTACCTGCAGTCGGTTCCGGCCAAGGACGGCTGGAAGAAGGACTTCTCCTACTGGCTCGAGACCACCGAAGTGCTGAAGGCGCAGGTCATGGCCATCGGTTCCGGCGGTCGTGACGCCAGCACGCCGAGCGGCTCCTACACGGTCGCCGGTTTCGATCCGACCGACTACGACCAGGACATCGTCTGGGCCGACGGCTTCTTCGTCCGCTGGCCGCAGAAGACCAACTAGGCAGCAGACGGTACGGGCCTGACAGGCCCTCACGACACCCAAAGCGATTCAAGCTCTTCTTCCCACGGGGGTCTCGATACGGAGACCCCCCTTTTGTTTTTCTGGACTATTCTTCCCCAAGACTTTCCCGAACATGCCGCCAAGCCGCCTGCTCCCGCCGTTCCTCGCCGCCATTCTTATCCTGTCGCTGCTCCTGTCGCCGTCGCTGGCCGCGCCCACGGCGCTTTCGGAGCCGGCGGGATGGCTGCGGCAATACCTGCGGATCGACACCTCGAACCCGCCCGGCAACGAGGGTCGCGGGGCGGCCTTCCTGGCCGGCATCCTCCAGCGGGCGGGGATCCCCTCGCGGGTGGTCGCCAACCCGGAGGGGCGGGCGAACCTGTACGCCCGGCTGTCGTCGCCGAAGAGCGGCGGGCGGGCGATCCTCCTGCTCCACCACATGGACGTGGTCCCCCCCGGCCCGGGGTGGACGGTGCCGCCGTTCGCCGGCCTGGTCAAGGGGGGCCAGCTCTGGGGGCGCGGCGCGGTCGACGACAAGAGCCTGGGCATCGCCCAGCTCGCCGCGATGATCGATCTCCAGCGCCGGCGGGTGCCCCTGGAGCGGGACATCGTCTTCCTCGCCGTGGCCGACGAGGAGAACGGCGGCGTGCGGGGCACGGGCTGGCTGCTCGCCAACCATCCGGAGCTCTTCCGGGGGGTCGAGGCGGTGATCGGCGAAGGCGGGCGCAGCCAGACCGGGGCCGGCGGCAAGCTCCTCTGGTGGGGGATCGAGGTGTCCCAGAAGCGGCCGCTCTGGCTGGAGGTCTCGACCTCGGGCCGCGGCGGGCACGGCGCCGGCCTCAATCCCGCGAGCGCCAACCATCAGCTCGTCGAGGGGCTGGCCCGACTGCTCGCCGAGCCCGCCCGCTGGCGGGTCACGGCGCCCGTGCGCGACTTCTCCC
>JBJMGZ010000263.1:0-2634 GCA_045807605.1 Thermoanaerobaculia bacterium
CGGCTTGGTGAGGTAGTCGTCCGCCCCGGCATCGAGCCCTTCCACCTTCTCGTCGACGAGGTCGCGGGCGGTGAGGATGAGCACCGGGGTGTCGAGGCCTTCGCGGCGCCAGCGCCGCAGGAGCTCGATGCCGGAACCGTCGGGGAGGCCCAGGTCGAGCAGGACGAGGTCGTACTCGTTGTCCGCGGTCCGCTCGTAGCCCGCCGTGCACGTGGCGGCGGAGTCGACGGCGAGCCCCTCCTCCCGCAGGCCGCGGGCCAGGCGCTCGGCGAGGCGTCGCTCATCCTCCACGAGAAGCAGGCGCATGCCACAACTATAAGCCGATCCGGGAGCAGCCGGGCGGGGGCGGAGTTGTTCATGGGGTGTTCATCACGGCCCCCTACTCTGCGCCGAGTGAACCGGACGGCCTCCCGCCGGGACCTACGTCTGGAAGGAGGATTCCACGGATGACCTGGATACACAGAACCGCACTCACCCTGGTGGCCGTTCTCGCGGCCGTCTCGGCGCAGGCCCAGCAGCGGGTGCTCGTCCTCGACCCGCAGGCTTCCAAGGTGAGCTTCACCCTCAAAGCCACGGGGCACGAGGTCGAGGGATCGATGGGGCTCAAATCGGGCCGCATCGCGTTCGATCCCGCCACGGGCGCCGCTTCGGGCGAGATCGCCATCGACCTCAAGAGCGCCGCGACCGGCAACAAGAGCCGGGACCGGACCATGCACGAGGAGGTCCTGGAGACGGACAAGCACCCCCTGGCCGTGTTCCACGCCGAGAAGGTCCGCGGCACCGTGCCGGAGTCGGGCACGGGGCAGCTGACCCTGGACGGGACGCTGTCGTTCCACGGCGCGGATCACAAGGTGAGCCTGCCGGCGAAGGTCGAGGTCAAGAACGGCCGGGTCAAGGCGGACACGCAGATCGAGATCCCGTACGTGGAGTGGGGGCTCAGCGATCCCAGCGTGCTGATGCTCCGCGTCGCCAAGGTGGTCACGGTGAAGGTCCGCGCCGAGGGCACCCTGGAAGCGGGAGAAGGGGCGAAGTAGACGATGGGCGTCCGCCGGCCGCACCTTCTCGACACGCGGGATTCCCGCCGGGTCCAGCAGGCGTTCGCGGACATGCTGCCGCTCGACCTGGGGCTGGAGCCCCGCTTGCGCGGCGTGGTCGCGGACGTCCTCGGCCATCCCGGGAGCCTTGCCCGCGCCCAACTCGCCTTCGGGCTGGGCGTGCGCCAGGGGCTCGATCCCGACCGCGCCCTGAAGCTCGCGGTGGCGGTGGAGTACTTCCACTCGGCGTCGCTGATCTTCGACGACATGCCGAGCATGGACGACGCCCGGGAGCGCCGCGGCCGGCCGTGCCCGCACGTGGTGCACGGCGAGGCCGCCGCGACCCTGGGAGCCCTGGCGCTGATCACGCGCGCCTATGCGCTGCTCTGGGAGGCGATCGGGGAGGGGCCGGCGGCGTGCCGCCAGGCCGCGGCGTCGCTGGTGAGCGAGTGCCTCGGCTTGGCGGGCATCCTCGACGGCCAGGCGCGGGACGTCCACTTCCGGCGCGAGGGGGCAGACCCGGAGACCGTGGCCGAGGTCGCCTTGGCGAAGACGGTGCCGCTGGTGCGCCTGGCCATGGTGCTCCCCGCCGTGGTGGCGGGAGAGGACGAGGGGACGCTCCGCCGGCTGGAGCGCCTGTCGGCCTCCTGGGGGCTGGCCTACCAGATCCTCGACGACTTCAAGGACAGCCTGATGGGAGTGGAGGAGACCGGCAAGACCGCGGGGCGCGACGCCGGTCTCGGGCGGCCGAACCTCCCGGATCTCGCCGGTCCGCAGCGGGCGCTCGACCGCCTGCACCGGCTGCTCGCCGAGTCGCGCGCGATCGTGGACGCGCTGGCGGGCCGGGCCGCGGAGCGCTGGGAACCGCTCGCGAGCCTGCAGGATTTCCTGGGGAGCGAGGCGCGCGACGTGGCCCGGCGGCTGGAAGGCCGGGCGGCGGCTTGAGTGAGGTCCTGGAGGCGCCGCTTGACCTCCTGATCGAAACGCCTTCGGGAAGCGGATCTTCCCCCGCCCGGGAGGGGGCAAGCCCCTCCCCTACATCCGTTCCCGCCATCCCCCTCGCCAGCGTCCATGCCCTCGCCTGGCTGGTGATCGCCTGCGCCGTGGGGCTCCTGATGTCCATCCTGCTGCTCTTCCCCGGCCTGAACCTGGGGCCTCTGACGTACGGGCGCTGGGCGCCGCTCCATCTCGATCTCGTGCTCTACGGCTGGCTGGCGCTGCCGCTCGTGGCGCTGCTCTTCCGCGCGTACCTGCCGCCGGATCGCGCGGCCGGCTGGGCGGTCCAGGTCTGGTCGGGCAGCCTCGTGGCGGGCGCGGCGTCCTGGCTGCTGGGACGGACGACCGGCAAGGCGTTCCTCGATTGGCAGGGGATCGCCCGGTTGGCGTTCCTCGCGAATCTCGCGTTTCTTGCCGTGGTGCTCGCGGCCGGGCTGGTCCGGAGACGGAGAGAGGGAGAGCGCTTCCTCGCTCTCGCGGCGCTCTGGGTGGGGCTCCTCGGCGTGGCGGCGATGATGGTGTCGGCGACCTCCACCCGCACCTACCCTCCGATCAATCCCGCCACCGGCGGACCCACGGGCGCGAGCCTGCTGGGAAGCACGCT
>JBJMGZ010000264.1:0-8318 GCA_045807605.1 Thermoanaerobaculia bacterium
CTGGCGATGCTGCCGGACGACGGCCCGCGCGGAAAGTTCTTCAAGGACCGGGAGGAGTTCCCATGGTAGACGGCCCGATGAAGGGCCGCAGGAAGCAATGAGATTGTCACGTACGCAGACCCTCTCGCACCCTGTTCTTTATATGGAACGGGATCTGGCCTCGGGACGCGACCGCTCCGCGCTCTCTCATGGGCAGCGCTCGCTCTGGTTCCTGCACCATCTCGCGCCCGTCGGAGGCGCCTACAACATCGCGGCCGCGATGCGCCTGCTCACCCCGGTCGATCGGGGAGCGCTGGAGCGCGCGTTCCAGGCCCTGGTGGACCGCCACGCGGCCCTGCGCACGACCTTCCCGGCCGTGGGCGGCGAGCCCTGGCGGCAGGTCGCGGCGGAGCTGGAATTCAAGCTCGCGTGCGAGGACGCCGCGGGCTGGAGCGAGGAGAGGCTGCGGGCGTGCCTGGCCGGGGAGGCCTGGCGGCCGTTCGACCTGGAGCACGGACCGCTCCTGCGCGTCACGCTGCTCACCGGCCATGCCGGCGGGCCGGTGCTCCTCCTCGCCGTCCACCACATCGTGTCCGACTTCTGGTCGCTCGCGATCGTCATGCGCGAGATGCCCGCGCTGTACCGCGAGGCGGCCGGCGGCGGTCCGGCGCAGCTGCCGCCGGCGGGGTTCCCCTACGAGGAGCACGTGCGGCTGGAGCGGGAGGCGCTGGCCGGCGAGCGCGGCGAGGCGCTGCTGGCCTGGTGGAAGGAGACGCTCGCGGGCCTGCCGGCGCTGGAGCTCCCCACCGACCGGCCGCGGCCGGCGGTCCAGACCTACCGCGGCGACTGCCACCGGCTGCGGCTCTCCGGCGAGCTCGCGGCGGACCTGCGCGCGCGCAGCCGGGAGGGGCACGGCACGCTCTTCATGACCCTGATCGCCGGGTTCCAGGCGCTTCTCGCCCGCCACAGCGGCCAGGAGGACCTGGCGGTCGGCGCACCGCGCGCCGGGCGGACCAGCTCGAAGCTCGCCGGCACGGTCGGCTACTTCGTCAACCCGGTCGTTCTGCGCGGCGACCTGGCGGGCGATCCCACGTTCGCGGAGCTCCTGGAGCGCACGAAGGAGAGGGTGCTCGCCGCCTTCGACCACGGCGACGTTCCGCTGCCGGTCCTGGCCGAGCACCTCCAGCCGGTGCGCGACGTCAGCCGGACGCCGCTCTTCCAGGTCTCCTTCGTGATGCAGAAGGAGACGCGCGGCGCGGAGGGGCTCACCGCCTTCGCGCTGGGCGAGGAGGGGGTCGCCATCGGGCCGGAGGACTTCCGGCTGGAGACGCTGTCGGTCGAACGGCCGCCGTCGCCCTTCGACCTGATGCTCCACGCGGTGGAGAGGCAGGGCGGGTTGAGCTTCGCGCTGCAGTACAACGCCGACCTGTTCGACGCCGCGACCGCGGCGCGCCTGATGGAGCGCTTCGAGCTGCTGCTGCGCTCGGTCGCCGGGCGCGCGGACCTGGCGCTCTCCGAGCTGCCGGTCCTCACCGAGGCGGAAGTCCTGCAGCTCCGGGCCTGGAACGACACGGCCGGTCCGGTCAGCGAGTCGAGCCTCTGGGAGCTGTTCGCGGCACAGGCGGAGCGCTCGCAGGATGAGATCGCCGTGGTCTTCGAGGAGGAGCGGGTCACCTACCGCGAGCTGTCGCGGCGGGCCGCGGCCCTGGCCCGGCACCTGGAGGGGATGGGGGTCGGGTCCGAGGTGGTGGTGGGGGTGGCCGCGGAGCGCTCGGTCGACCTGGTGGTTGCCCTGCTCGGCGTGGTCGGTGCCGGCGGCGCCTACCTGCCGCTCGAGCCGAGCCTGCCGGCGCAGCGCCTGGCCATCGTTCTGGAGGACGCCCGGCCGGCGGTCCTGCTGACCCATCGATGTCATGCCGGCGCGCTGCCGCTGGACGCTCTCCCCGCCGGAACCCGCCTCGCCTGGCTCGACGACCTCGCAAACCTCCCCGACGCATGGCCTACCGCCAGGCCCGCCACGGACAACGCCGCCTACGTCATCTATACCTCGGGCTCGACCGGCCGGCCCAAGGGAGTGGTCAACACCCACCGCGGCATCCTCAACCGCCTGCTCTGGTTCCAGGACGCCTACGGCATCGACGCCTCCGAGGTGTTCGTCCAGAAGACGCCGTTCGGCTTCGACGTCTCGGTCCCGGAGCTCTTCGCTCCGCTGATCCTGGGCGCCCGCCTGGTGGTGGCCCGGCCGGAGGGGCACCGGGACAGCGCCTACCTCGTCGAGCTGGTGCAGCGGGAGGGGATCACGACGATCCACTTCGTGCCCTCCATGCTGCCCTTCTTCCTGGCCGAGGAGGGGGTGTCCGGCTGCCGGTCGCTGCGCCGCGTGCTGGTGAGCGGCGAGGCCGTGCCCTGGGAGGCGGAGCAGCGCTGCCTGGAGGTGCTGCCGGTCCCGCTGCTGAACCTGTACGGTCCGACCGAGGCCGCGGTCGAGGTGACGGCCTGGTCCTGCCAGCCCGCGGAGCGGCCGCGGCCGGTGCCGATCGGCCGGCCGGTGCGCAACACGCAGATCCACGTGGTGGGCCGGCGGCTGGAGCCGGCTCCTCTGGGAGCGGTGGGGGAGCTGGCCATCGGCGGCGTGCAGGTGGCCCGCGGCTATCTCAACCGCCCGGACCTGACGGCGGAGCGCTTCGTGCCCGATCCACTCAGCCCGGAGCCGGGTGCCCGGATGTACCGCACGGGCGACCTCTGCCGGCACCTGCCGGGGGGCGAGATCGAGTACCTGGGGCGGCTCGACGATCAAGTCAAGATCCGCGGCTTCCGCATCGAGCCGCGCGAGATCGAGATCGCGCTGGGAACCCATCCGGAGGTGCGCGAGGCCGCGGTCGTGGTGCGCCATCAGGGCAGAGAGACATCGCTCCTCGCTTGCGTGGTGACGTCCGTCACGGCTGAGCGGCTGCGCGACTACCTGGCCGCCCGCCTGCCGTCCTACATGGTGCCGTCGCTCGCGTTCGGCGAGGCGCTCGACCGCCTCTCGAACGGCAAGCTCGACCGCCGGGCGCTCTCCCGCTGGACGCCCGCGGCCGAGACCTCGCGCCGGATCACGGCGCCGCGCACGCCGCTCGAAGAGCTGCTCGCGGGCCTCTTCGCCGAGGTGCTCCAGGTGGAGCGCATCGGCGTCGAGGACGACTTCTTCGAGCACGGCGGCCACTCGCTCGCGGTCATGAGACTGGCTGCGCGGGTCCGCGAGGCCCTGCGGGTCGAGCTGCCGCTCCACCGCGTCTTCGAAACGCCGACCGTGGCAGCGCTCGCCCGGCTGATCGAGGGCACGGAGCGGAGCGAGGCTCCGCCGCTGGTGCCGGTGCCGAGAGACCTGCCGCTGCCGCTCTCCTTCGGGCAGCAGCGCCTCTGGTTCCTCCATCAGCTGGCGCCGGAGAGCCCGATCTACAACATGCCGGCGGCGATCAAGCTGCGGGGCCGCCTCGAGCCCGCGGTGCTCGCCGCCGCGCTGGGCGAGGTGGTGCGCCGCCACGAGCCGCTGCGCACGCGCTTTGCGGACGGGCCGGTCCAGATCGTCGATCCGCCGGCGTCCTTCATCCTGGCGGAGATCGATCTCGCGAGCCTGGCCTCCGAGGCTCTGCGTCCGTTCGATCTCTGCCGCGGGCCGCTGCTGCGGGCGAGCCTGGCGAGGCTGGGAGAGGACGAGCACCTGCTCCTCCTGAACATGCACCACATCGTCAGCGACGGCTGGTCGTTGCGCATCCTGGCCCGCGAGCTGGGCGAGGCCTACGGTGCGTTGTCGCAGGGCCGCGCTCCCGAGCTGCCGGCGCTGGAGGTCCAGTACGCCGACTACGCGGTCTGGCAGCGGCGGCACCTGTCCGGCGAGCTCCTGGGCTCGGAGCTCGCCTGGTGGCGTGATCGGCTCGCGGGGCTGCCGTCGGCCCTGGAGCTGCCGGCGGACCACCCGCGGCCGGCGGATCGCAGCGTGCGCGGGGCGGTCCACGGCTTCGCCATCGGGGAAGAGACCCTCGCTCGGTTGACCGGGCTCTGCCGGCGGCGCGGGGCGACGCTCTTCATGACGCTCCTCGCCGGGCTCGCCGGGCTCCTGCAGCGCTGGTCGGGCGAGGACGATCTGGTGATCGGGACGCCGATCGCCGGGCGTACCCGGGTGGAGACGGAGGCGCTGATCGGCTTCTTCATCAACACGCTGGCCCTGCGCGTCGATCTCGCGGGCCGTCCGTCCTTCGCGGAGCTCCTGGGCCGGGTCAGAGAGACGACGCTCGCGGCCTACGCCCACCAGGAGCTGCCGTTCGACCGGCTGATCGAGGAGCTGGCGCCGGAGCGCGACCGCAGCCGCCCGCCCATCTTCCAGGTCGTGCTCGATCTGCAGAACGGCTCGCCGGACGAGCTGGCGCTGCCCGGGCTGGAGGTCGAGGTGATCCCGCTCTCGACCGGCACGGCCAAGTTCGAGCTGGCCGTCATCCTCACCGAGGCGGCGCGGGGGCTTTCCGGTGTCATCGAGTACAGCCGGGACCTGTTCGACGCTCCGACGATCGGGCGCCTGGCCGGCCAGCTCACCC
This sequence comes from Thermoanaerobaculia bacterium, assembly GCA_045807605.1. GTDB lineage: Bacteria > Acidobacteriota > Thermoanaerobaculia > Multivoradales > UBA5704 > DATMER01. Next base: position 4,554 of record JBJMGZ010000264.1, read on the forward strand.
GGCTCCTGTCGGAGGCCGCGGCCGATCCCGCCCGAGCGCTGCCGGAGCTGCCCCTCCTCTCGCCGGGGGAGCGCCACCAGCTCCTCTCCGAGTGGAACGACACGGCCGCTCTCTTCCCGGAGACGACCCTGCTGCACCAGTTCTTCGAGGCGTCGGCGGATCGGTCCCCCGAGTCGATCGCGGCGGTCTGCGCGGGCCGCGGGCTGACCTACGCCGGGCTCGACGCGCGGAGCAACCGTCTGGCCCGGCTGCTGCGCGACCTGGGCGCCGGGCACGGTGCGCCGGTGGGGGTCTGGGTCGAGCGCTCCCTGGACATGCTCGTGGCCGTGCTCGGCGTGCTCAAGGCGGGAGGCCACTACGTGGCCCTGGACGAGGCCTGGCCGGCCGTCCGGGTCGAGTCGATCCTGGGCTCGACCGGCGCGCCCGCGATCATCGCCGGCACGGGCCTGCTGCCCGCGATCGAGGAGATGCGCTGGCGGCTGCCGGCCCTCGACGACGCGGTCTGCCTTGCAGTGAACGAGCCGGAGCCGCCGGTCGAGACGATCGATCCGGAGAGCGTGCGCGAGCTGTGGGACTTCGTGGCCGAGCGGGCGGTCGACCGGGAGACGGCGGGCGGCTTCGTCAGCGCCTTCACGGGCGAGCCGATGAGCGCGGCCGAGGTCGACGAGTACCGCGACCGCGTCCTCTCCCTGGCCGGGCCCTGGCTGCGCCCCGGCGCGCGGGTGCTGGAGGTCGGCAGCGGCTCGGGCCTCCTGCTCTGGGAGATGGCCTCCCGGGTGGCCCATGTCACCGGCGTCGACCCGTCTCCCCTCACCCAGGAGCGCAACCGCGAGCACGCGGCCCGGGAAAGGATCTCGAACGTCGAGCTGCGGACCGCTTTCGCCCACGAGCTGGACGATCTTCTGGGCGCTGGGGAACACTTCGATCTGGTGCTCCTCGCCAGCACGGTGCAGTTCTTCCCCGGGCCGCGCTACCTGGAGCGTGTGCTCCGCTGGGCGCTCGGCCGGCTGGCTCCGGGCGGAGCGGTGCTCGTCGCCGACGTGCTCGACGCCCGGCGGCGCGAGGAGCTGCGGCGGGCGATCGAGCAGCACCGAGGGGTCACGGGCAGACGGCAGGAGCTCTACCTCGACGAGGGCTTCTTCGAGGACCTGGGCGCATCGGTCCACCATCGCACCGAGGGCTTCCCCAACGAGCTGGGCTTCCGCTACGACGTGCTCCTCACCCAGGCCGGGGAGCGCCGCAAGCGTCTGTGGACCGGCTGGCACGTGGACCGCTGCCCGGCCGGCCGGCCGCCTCAGGTGGCTGCGCCGGACGATATCGCCTACGTGATCCACACCTCGGGCTCGACCGGCGAGCCCAAGGGCATCGTGGTCCAGCACCGGCCGGCGGCGAACCTGGTCGACTGGATCAACAGCGAATTCGAGATCGGCCCGCAGGACCGCGGGCTGTTCGTCACCTCGCTGTGCTTCGACCTGTCGGTCTACGACATCTTCGGCGTGCTGGGCGCGGGCGGCACGGTGCACGTGGCCACGCGCGAGGAGCTGGCGGACCCCGACCACCTGGTGGGCCTGCTGCGCACCGGCGGGATCACTCTCTGGGACTCGGCGCCGGCGGCGCTCGTGCAGCTCGCGCCGCTCTTCCCGGCCGAGCCGGACCGCTCCAGCCGGCTGCGGCGGGTGCTGCTCTCGGGCGACTGGATTCCGGTGACCCTGCCGGACCGGGTGCGGCACTCGTTCCCCGAAGCGCGGGTCCTGGCGCTGGGTGGCGCCACCGAGGCCACGGTGTGGTCCAACTGGTTCCCGGTGGGCGCCGTCGATCCCGACTGGCCGAGCATCCCGTACGGCCGGCCGATCTCGAACGCCCGCTATCACGTGCTGGACGCCGGCTTCGCGCCCTCTCCGATCGGCGTTCCGGGCGACCTCTACATCGGCGGCGACTGCCTCTGCGCGGGCTACCGCCGGCCGGAGCTGACCGCGAAGGCTTTCCTGCCCGATCCGTTCTCCGGCGAGCCGGGGGCCCGCCTCTACCGCACCGGCGACCGGGCGCGGTACCTGACGGACGGCAACATCGAGTTCCTGGGGCGCCTCGACCAGCAGGTGAAGGTGCGCGGCTACCGCATCGAGCTCGGCGAGATCGAGGTCGCGCTGGCCCACCAGAGCGGCCTGCGCGAGGCCGTGGTGCTGGTGCGGGAGGACGAGCCCGGGGACCGGCGCCTGGTGGCCTACGTGGTCCCGTCCGTATCGCCCTGTCCCACGGCCGCGGAGCTGCGCGACGCCCTGCGCCAGACGCTCCCCGAGTACATGCTCCCCTCCGCGTTCGTGATCCTGGAGGCGCTGCCGGTCACGGCCAACGGCAAGCTCGACCGCCAGGCCCTGCCCGCTCCCCAGTGGAGCAGCGGCGCCGGGCTCGTGGCGCCGCGCACGCCGGTCGAGAAGCGGCTCGCGGCCATCTGGTCGGACGTGCTCGGCGTGCCGCAGGTGGGCCTGGAGGACAGCTTCTTCGATCTCGGCGGCCATTCGCTCCTCGCGACCCAGATGGTCTCGCGGGTGCGCGAGTCCTTCGGCGTGGAGCTGGGGCTGCGCACGCTCTTCGAGCGGCCGCGGCTGGACGAGCTGGCCGCCTGGCTCGAAGGCGAGGAGCGGTCCCGGGTGACCGCCATCGTGCGGGTCTCGCGCGACGAGCCGCAGGTCCTGTCCTTCGCCCAGCAGCGGCTCTGGTTCCTCGACCAGCTCGAGCCGGGCAGCCCGCTCTACAACATCCCGGCCGCGGTCGATCTCGACGGACGGCTCGACGTGGCGGCTCTGGCTGCGGCGTTCGGAGAGCTGGTGCGGCGGCACGATGTGCTGCGGACCACGTTCCGATCGATCGCGGGCCAGCCCATGCAGGTCGTCGCGGAAGCCGCCGCCTTCGACCTTCCGGTCGTGGACCTGCGCGGGCATGGCGAGGAAGCGCACCGCCTCGCCGCCGCCGAGGCCAGGCGCCCGTTCGATCCTGCCCGCGGGCCGTTGCTGCGGGTGACCCTGCTGCGGCTGGACGCCGAACGACACGTCGCGCTGATCACGATGCACCACATCGTGAGCGACGGCTGGTCCGTGGGAGTCCTCGCGCGGGAGCTCGGCGTGCTGTACGCAGCCTTCCTGCAGGGCCGGCGGAGCCCCCTGCCGGCGCTCGCGATCCAGTACGCGGACTTTGCGGCCTGGCAGCGCCGGCATCTCTCGGGCAAGCTCCTGGAATCGGAGCTCGCCTGGTGGCGCGAGCGGCTCGCCGGAGCGCCGCCGGTCCTCGACCTTCCTACCGACCGGCCGCGCTCGACCGCCTCCGCCCCGCGCGGAGCCCTGCGCGCGCTCCCTCTGCCTCGGAACCTCTCGCGGCGCTCCGGTGTGACGCCGTTCATGTCGCTGCTCGCCGTCTTCGCCGCTCTCCTGCGGCGGCACACCGGCCAGGACGACCTGACGGTCGGAACGCCGATCGCCGGACGCAACCGGATCGAGACCGAGGACCTGATCGGCCTCTTCGTCAACACCCTGGCGTTGCGCCTCGACCTATCCGGAGATCCGCCGTTCGGCGAGCTCCTGGAGAGGATGCGGGAGACGACGCTGTCCGCCTATGCCCACCAGGAGCTCCCTTTCGAGCGTCTGGTCGAGGAGCTGGCGCCGGAGCGCGGTCTTGGCCGGCTTGGCCGGCGGCCGCTGGTGCAGGTGATGCTCGCCTTGCAGAACGCCCCTTCGGGGCCGCTCGTGCTGCCGGGGCTCGATCTCCAGGTCC
>JBJMGZ010000265.1:0-13409 GCA_045807605.1 Thermoanaerobaculia bacterium
GGTCTGTCCTCCGCGTCTCTCCGAACCCCGCCCGGGAGTCGTCCAGCGGAAGGGACGTGCGGCGGGTGGCGTTGAGGTCGTCCCGCGCCGGCTCCTCTACCGCCGCGGGCGCCGCGGGCTCCTCCAGCGGACGGTCGTCGCGCCAGGCCTCGAGATCGCTCCGCAGCGCGGTCGCGGACGGGTAGCGCCGCGCTGGATCGAGAGCGAGCGTCCGGTAGAGGATCTTCTTGAGGCCTGGCGAGACCCCTTCCGGCAAGGGGACGGGCGGCTCGCCGCGGCGGATGCGGCCCTCCAGCTCCTCCGAATCGCGGCCGGACCACGGGGGATGGCCGGACACCATCAGGTAGAGGATCACGCCCACGGCCCAGAGGTCGGACTGGGCGTCGAGCCGCCCGGTGTTCAGGCGCTCAGGCGGCGTGTAGGGGAGGCTCCCGAACAGGTTGTGCGTGAAGCGCCGGGTCTGCGAGAGGTGCTTGGCGATGCCGAAGTCCAGCACGCGCACCCGGTCAGTGCCCTCGGGATTGGTCTGGAGCCGGATGTTCTCGGGCTTGAGATCGCCGTGGACGATCCCGCGGCGGCCTTCGGTCGCGAGCTCGTGGAACACCTCCAGCATCTCGCAGAGCTGGAGCGCGATGCCCACCGCCCTCGGCTCGTCGAACGGGGCCTCGCGCTCGATCACCTGGGCGAGGTCGGTGCCGGCCACGTACTCCATGGCGACCCAGAAGAAGCCGTCCTGGTCCCCCTGCTCGAAGACCGCGGCGACCTGGGGGGCGACGCGGGCGAGCGCGTCCTGGAGCGCGGTGCCGTTGCGCTCGGCCGCGAGCATGTCGGGATCGGTCTTCGCGGTGCGGACCAGCTTGAGCGCGACCTCCGAGGCGAGCTTCGGGTCCCAGGCGAGGTACACGTCGCCGATGGCCCCGCGGCCGAGGAAGTCCCGGATCTCGAAGCGTCCCACGCGCGCTTGAGTCAGCATGCCGTTACCGGTCAGGTTGTCCCTGTAAGGGGGCCTGCGCAGGGGTGGATGCCGGCGGCGCGACCTTCACCGCCTGCGACCTCGAGGCCCGGCCGAACTGGTTCCACTGCAAGATCTCGTCCGTCCTTTCCGCGCTCGGGACCCAGACCCCGGCCGCGCCGTTGCCCTCGATGCGGTTCTCGATGAGCAGGGGGCGCGACTGCCCCCGGACGTCGACTCCCGGCCGTTTCGGCATCTTCGTGCCGTTCCTCGCGATCAGGTTCTGGCGGATGCGGGTGGCCGCGCCGCCGTCGATCACGATCCCGGTCCCGGCATTGTCATGGACGTAGCTCGTCTCGATCGCGGAGCGGTCGGCGCCCGAGATCGCGATGCCGGCCTCGGCGGCGCCGGTGACCTCGACCTCGGAGACCTCCACCTGGGCGCCGTCGAGGAGCAGGCCGATGGCTCCACCTTCGATCTTGAAGCCGGCGATCCGGGTGCGCACCCCGCGTCCGGTGACCGCCGGCGCCGCATCCGGCGCCTGGATCACGGCTCCCCGCGGCGTGCGGCTGACCAGGATCACGCCGTCCTTGAGCTCCACCGTCTCCGGATAGTTGCCGGGAGCCACCTCGATCGTCTGCCCCGGCCTGGCGTCGGCGAGCGCGTCGGAGATCGAGAGGAAGTCGGCTTCTCCCGGGCCGACCTGGAGCACGGCCGCGGGCGCAGGGGTCTCGGGCGAAGTCTGCGGCCTTCCTATCATCCCCAGCAGCCGGTTGCGGACCGGCGGGTAGAACCAGGCTCCGGCCGCGGCAGCCAGGATCAGGAGGAGCAGAAGCCAGGGGAGGACCCGCCGCTCCTTCGTGTGGGCGGCTCCATACTGCTTCGGAGCGGGTTTGGCGCCGGCCCGGGTGTCGTCCAGGGAGCGGCTGCTGGCGACGCTCTTCGCGTAGCGCTCGCCCTCGACGATCACGATGGAGATGTTGTCCTTGCCGCCGGCCTCGTTCGCCTCGTCGATGAGCTGGTCGACGGCCGCCTGCGGGTCTCCCGCGTGAGCTTCGACCGCCTCGCGGATGCGGGCCGAGGGCACGAGGTCGGACAGGCCGTCGCTGCAGATCAGGAGGGCGCTCTCGGCGTCGAACGGGATCTGGTGGACCTCGACGAAGCCGGGATCGTCCGGCTCGTGCGGGGCGGAGCCCACGTCGCGAAAGATCTCGTTCCGCCGCGGGTGGTGCATGGCCTCGTCCTCGGAGATCTCGCCGGCGTCCTCGCGCGCTCCCACGGGCGAGTGGTCGCGGGTGATTTTCCGGATCTCGTTAGGGCCGAGGAGATAGAGGCGGCTGTCGCCCACGTGGCCAATGATCGCCCTCTGGGCGGAAGGACCGCCATCGAGCAGGGCCACGGTGAGCACGCACGACATGCCGGCCAGGCGCGGGTCGGCCTGGGCGCGCTCGTAGATCTGGCGGTTGGCGAGCGCGATGGCCTCGCGCACCAGCCGGTCGAGGTCGGTGGTGCGCCGGGAGAGGCGGGCGCGGAGCACGTCGGTCGCGATCTGCGACGCGACCTCGCCGCCGGACTCGCCGCCGACGCCGTCCACGACCGCGAAGATGCCGCGCGCGGGCTCGCAGAGGACGCGGTCCTCGTTGTTCTCCCGCTCGCGCCCCGGATCGGTGCCCGCCGCGGCGATCACTTCCCCGGTCACTTCCCCTTCCTGGCGAAGGAGAGGGCCGCGAGCGCGCCGGCCAGGAGGAGGAGAACGGCCAGGAAGACCAGACGGGCCCAGTAGAGCGTGGTCATTTCCCGAGCCTCTCGAACTCCAGGGCGACCACCCCGGCGAGCCCGATGCGGGCGCGGTCCGGGATGTCGGTCCAGCGGTCGAGGTCGCTCGGCCCGCCCTCGGCCCCCATCTGAAGACTGGGCGGCACCGGCGTGCCGTTGACGGTCGTGCCCAGCTTGCTCAAGTCCTTGATCCGGAACGTGCCGGCAGGGGTGCGCTGCAGGCGGGCGTGCTCGCGGGAGACGTCCGGGAACGTGTCGAGGCGCAGGTCGACCCAGACGAACGCGTCGCCGGCCTCGCGGCCGATGACGATCTCGTCCTTGGTCATCAGGTAGGTCTGGGGGCCGCGGTTGTCCTGGAACGTGATGCGGGCGAAGGCCGTGCCCGTGTCCTCGCGGCGGATGGCCGTGCTCTCGCCCAGGCGGCGGGTGGTGGAGATGCGCTTGGTCTTGGACCCCGACGTGTAGCCCGCGGACGGCGGCTGGGCGAACTCGGAGACGACCTCGATGTCGCCGGGCTGGAGCGCGCCGTTGGGGTCCTCCTGGAAGCGGATGGACCAGCGCCCCTCGGCGTTGACGTAGCGCATGACCGGCTGCGGCGGCTCCTTGCGGCTGAGGAGGCTTTTGGCGCGCAGCGCGAGCGGGATGGCGGCGCGGTTGAGCTTCCCGAGCTCGTCCTCGAGGAGCTTGCGCGCCTCGGCTTCGAGCTTCGGGAAGAGGCTCCGCAGGTGCTCGAAGTCCTCGGCGTGCAGGTACACCTGGTACAGGCTCGGCGCGACGGTCTCCGTGACCAGCGGCTCGAGGCTCTGCAGCATGTTTTCGCGGATGGCGAGAACGACGTCCCGTCCGGTCGCGCGGTCTTTCGTGGTCGTCAAAAGGGCCTCCTGGCCGGTCCCGAGCCCCCCGGTCCGGTCCCCGGGTGAGTATATCTGTACGCAGGAAAGGAGGGAGGGGTTGAGGCAAGAGAGCCCTTTGCGAGGCGTGTAAACATTACACAACATTGGCTCGCCGAACCGGAATCCGTCCTGGACTGAGCATGTTAGATAGGTGGAGAGACGACAACCGGCAACAACAACCTGGAGGGCTTCTTAGTGACGGTCGAAACTTCTACGATCTCTGCAGGTGTCCGCAACCCCCGCGTCCGTGCCCTTGGTAAAGCGCTCCGACTCCCCGCCATCCTCCTGGCTCTCGCCGGCTTGAGCGCCGGCTCGTACCTGCCGGAGGTGTCCACGGTGGCGGCGGATTCGGTTCCCGTTCCGGTGAGCGTTCGGGCTCCCGAGCCGGCTCCGGCGGCCGTTCGGGCCGCTGTGCCTGCGATCGCCAGCCCGGCCACGGCGCTCCTGGCGAACGGGGCCGACGGGCTGTCGCCGAAGGTGCTGGCCATGGCGCTCGATGCCATGGCGTGCGCCCGGACCCGCGGCGTGGCCGCACGGGAAGATCTGCTGACCGTCATCGACTATTCCCTGCCCTCGACCGAGCCCCGCCTCTGGGTGCTCGACCTCCAGCGCGGCGAGGTGCTCTACCACGAGCTGGTGGCCCACGGCCGCGGGACCGGCGACAACTACGCCACCCGCTTCTCGAACCTGAACGACAGCCACCAGACCAGCCTCGGCCTCTTCGTGACCGGCGGCACCTACACCGGCGGCAACGGCTACTCCCTGACGCTCAAGGGCCTGGACAAGGGCTTCAACGACCGCGCCGAGGAGCGCCACATCGTGATGCACGGCGCCTGGTACGTCAGCCCCGAGCAGGCCCGCACCCAGGGCCGCCTCGGCCGCAGCTGGGGCTGCCCGGCCCTCTCCGAGAAGATGGCGCCGAAGGTGATCGACACGATCAAGGGCGGCAGCTTCGTCTTCTCCTACGGCGGCGATCAGGACTGGCTCCGGTCGGCTTCCTCGAACACCTGCAGCGGCGGCGGCACCGCCACCACCACGACCGCGGCCCTCTAGGGGGGTGGCGGTCCGGCGCCGAGCAGGGCCTGGTAGCGCTGCGCATCCCCCGGCCTGCCCCAGGCCCGGTAGAGGGAGGCGAGCGACGCGAGCGCCTGCCGCGTGTAGATCGACCGGGGGCCGCTGCCGTCGCGCAGCACCGGATAGCTCGCCACCAGGTAGCGCTCCGCCTCGCCGTAACGCTTCTGACCCGCCAGCGCTTCGCCGAGGATGCTCTCGGCCAGGCCGATCCGCCAGTGCCCGGCCGGCAGCCTGGCGCGCAGGATGCGCAGGGCGTCGTTCGCCAGGGCCTCTGCCCGCGCGTGCTGCCCCTGGGCGTTGGCGAGCGCGGCGATCTTGTAGAGCGTGTACGCGGCGTGGAGGTGCTCGGGCCCGGACCGGCGGCGGATGATCTTCAGGGCCTGGGCGTGGCAGGCTTCGGCCTCCCTGTACCGGCCCTGCCGCATGAGCCACTGGCCCTTGTTGCTGAGCGCGATGCCGATCCAGGTGTGATCGGGGCCGAGGCCCTTGCGCAGCAGGGGGAGCGCTTCGTCATAGAGCTCCAGGACTCCTTCCTTCCTGCCCTCGAGATCGTAAAGCATGGCGAGACTGACCAGGATCTGCCCGCGGTCTTGCGGCGGGAAGCTCCCGCTGGCCGCCTGCCGGGCCAGCGCATCCCGGTAGAGGCTCCCGGCCTCGGCGTATTGACCGCTCTGCAGCTTGAGGTCGGCGAGGCGCGCCGTCGCGTCCACCACCGCGGGATGGCCCTCCTCGAAGAGCCGGAGGCGCATGTCGAGCGCCTGGCGGATCAGGCCTTCGGCTTCGCCGAAGCGGCCCTGCGTCGCGAGGGAGTTGCCCAGCTCCACCAGGCTCGTGGCCAGGTCCGGATGATCGCCGCCCAGGGCCTGCCGACGCAGGGCGAGCGCCTCGCGCCGCAGCCGCGTGGCAGGCTCATAGAGGCTGAGCCGGCTGTAGGCGCGGGCCATCGCGGCCATGAGCGTCGCCCGGATCTCCGGCTGGTCCTTGAGCTCCGACTGGATGCGGACCACGCCCTGGTCGAGGATCGCGCGCGCGGTGAGCGTGTTGCCGGCGGAGGCGTCCGGCTCCGACAGGGCGAAGAGATCGACCAGGAACTCCGAGACCTGGCGGGCGGCCTCGGCCTCCTGCGCGGTGCGCCGCATCTGGAACGCCATGGCCACGGAGAAGACGAGGACGAGGGAGGTGAAGACCGCGAGCAGCCGCCGCCGCCGCTGGGCGCGCGCCAGGGCCAGGCGCGTCTCCTCGGCCTCGCGCTCCGCCCGCAGGGCCGCCGCGCGGGCCGCGCGGCGCGGCTCGAGCTGCCGCAGCCGCTCGGCGACCTCGAAGGCGCTGCGCAGCCGCTGGCCCGGATCCCGGTCCACGCAGGCGGCGATGTCGCCGGCGAGGAGCCCGTCGGGCACGTCGCGCTCCCAACCCGGGGCCAGGGCCCGCGACAGGTCCCCGGCCGCCATCTGGTAGAGCAGCAGGCCGAGGGCGTAGATGTCCGACTGCATGGTCGGGATCTTCCCTTCGAGCAGCTCCGGCGCGAGGTAGAGGCGCGTGCCGGCGGCCGAGCTGGTCGCGGAGCCCGCCGCCATCTCCGTCCAGCCGGCCATCGTGAGGCCCTGCGAGGGCAGCCGGGCCGCATCCACGATCAGGCCGATGCCGAAGTCGCTCAGGCGGGCTTTCGGCAGGCCCTCGGCGCCCGGGGTGATCAGGATGTTGGCGGGCTTGATGTCCTTGTGCAGGATGCCGACCGAGTGCGCCGCTCCGAGCGCCGTGGCCACCTGGGCGACGATCTCCAGGCGCGTTGCCAGCGCGACGGTCCCGATGCCTCCCTGCGCCTCGGCCCAGGCCGACAGGTCGGAGCCGCTGTAATCGGCCTCCAGGAAGAACGGGGCTTCCTTGAAGTTCCAGTCGAGGATGCGCGCGATGTCGTCGCGCTCGCCCAGGTTGTCCTTGAGGATGCGGAACAGGGTGACCTCGCGCTTGAGCGCGCGCAGCCGCTCGGCGTCATAGCAGAACTTGAAGACGCGATGGTCGCGGGTGGTCTCGTGGCGCGCCAGCCAGACCTCGCCGAAGCCGCCGTCGCCGAGCTTGCGCTCCAGCCGCCAGTGATGCCGCCAGGGCACCTCCTGGCCGACCGCCGGGCGCCAGCCGAGCGTCACCTCGTCGCCCGCGGGCACGGCGCGGCGGGCCTTGGGCGTGTCCCGCGGCGCGGCGAGCGGCGCGAAGCCGGACAGGCCCACCTCGAAGACCTCGACCGGCTCCTCGATGCCTTGCAGCAGGTAGGGGCCGTGCGCGAGCCAGCTCGGCCGCCGCGCGGCCGCGGTCTCGCCCACGGTGGCCCGCCGGGCGAGGTCGAACGCGGCATGCGTCAGCAGCGTCTGCCGCGCCCCGGCGAGGCTCGACACCCGCGCCACCGTGTGCTTGGCCAGCCCTTCGACCTCCAACATCTTGGCGCCCTGCGCCACCTCCCCGGGAGTGTTCTCGCGCAGGAACACCTCGCCGAGATGGATTCCCGCGCGCGCTTCCAGGCGCAGGCCCATCCGCTCGCCCAGGCCGGCGAGGCCCCGGTGATAGGCCAGGACGTAGCCGACCGCTTGGATCGGCCGGTCGAAGAGCAGGAGGAAACCGTCCGACTTGTCGATCTCCCGCCCCTCGAAGTGGGGCAGGAGCGCGCGCGCCATCTGGTCGTGGGCCGAGAACGCCTCCTGCGCGCGGCTGTCCCCGAGCCGGGCCAGGAGCCCGGTGCTGTCGACGAGGTCGATGAGCAGCAGGGTCTTGACCTGCGCGACCGCGCCGCCGGTCGTCTCGGGCGTCGTGAGAAGCTCAGGGCTGATCAAAGGGCTCTACTCATGGGCGGCTCCGAGATTGTACACTTCCATGCCGCGGCCTCGTGTTGGCATCTCATCACTCCAGCGGAGGGGAAACAGTGCCCCCGTGCGAAGCGAGCACAGTTTGCAGTGTGGATCTGCCGCGTCTCGACTCGCAGGCGCTGCGCGGAGAGCTCGCGCTGCCCGCGGTGCTCTGCGCGCTCGCGCCTCATCGCGCCAGCCTGATGGCGCACCCCCAGGCGAAGATCCCGGCCGGGTTCGCCCTCGACTTCGACGGCGACAGCGCCAACATCTTCACCCTGGCCACGGTCCTTGGCAGGGCGCTGCGGCCGGCCGGGCTGGCCTCCTGCAAGGCCCGCGAGGCCCTGATCGCCGAGACCCAGCACCTCGTGCTCGTGCTCGCGGGTCTGGTCGACGACTTCGCCCCCCGGGTGAGCCTGGTCATGGTGGACGCGGACGGCCCCATGCCCGAGCCGCCATGGCTCGCCTCCTCCAGGCTTGCCTTGATCCACACGTTCGATCTCGGCGAAGGCGAAGGCCCGTCCGCAGCGCCGGCCGCCCTGCTCGACCAGGACGAGGGCGAGCTGCGCCTCGACCTCCCCCCCGGGACCGCTGCCGTGCTCAAGGTCGATCCCGGCGTCCGGGTGCGCTGCGCGCCGGCGCAGGCCGGGGGTGGCCGCCGGCTGATGCTCTGGGTGGCCAGCGAGCGGGAGCCGGACTGGATCGCCCGGGGAGGCGGAGGCTGGGCGCGGCTGAGCCCTGCCGAGCCGGTGGACGTGCTGCTGGTCAGCATGCCGTTCGGACCCGTGGTGCAGCCGTCGCTCGGGCTCGGCCTGCTCAAGAGCGCGCTGCCGCCGGGCACCGCCAAGGTCCTCTATCTGAGCCTCGCGTTCGCCCGCCGGATCGGACGGCCGCTCTACCACTGGATCAACGACCGCCTGCCGTTCGCCACCACGCTGGCCGGCGAGTGGCTGTTCCGCCCGGCGCTGCTGCCGGAGGTGCCCGAGGAGCCGCGGCAGTATCTCGACGAGGTTCTGCTCGCGCCCACCGCGCGCTGGCGCGAGGATGCCGGCGACCCTCTCACCAACCGGGTGCTCGTTCCCGAGGGCCTGGTGGACGATCTCCTGGGGGTGCGCGGGCTCACGGACGACTACCTCGACTGGTGCGCCGGCGAGGTCCTGGCCCACCGTCCGAAGATCGTCGGCCTGACCAGCGTGTTCGAGCAGCACGCGGCCTCCCTGGCGCTCGCCCGCCGGCTGAAGGAGCGGTCGCCGGAGACCCGGATCGTCCTCGGCGGAGCGAACTGCGAAGGCGTCATGGGGCTCGCCACCCTGCGCGCGTTCGGCTTCGTCGACGCGGTGGTCTCCGGGGAGGGCGAGGTGGCCCTGCCGCAGCTCGTGGCGAGGTGGCTGGCCGGGGAGCCGGCCGACGGGATCCAGGGCGTCTACACGCGGAGGTCCCCGGCGGTGCTGGAGCGCGCCGTCTCCGTGCCCAACGCCGCGTCCCCGCGCCACCTCGACGATCTGCCCTACCCGGACTTCGACGACTTCTTCGCCCAGTTCGCGGAGAGCGGCTTCGTGCTGGGACGCGAGGCGCGCCTGCTGTTCGAGAGCTCCCGCGGCTGCTGGTGGGGAGAGAAGATGCACTGCACGTTCTGCAGTCTCAACGGCGCCGCCATGGCCTACCGCAGCAAGTCGGCCGGGCGCGCCCTGGCCGAGCTGCGCTGGCTGACCGGGCGCTACCCGGGGCGGTCGATCAGCACCGTGGACAACATCCTCGACATGCAGTACTTCAAGACCTTCCTGCCGACTCTCGCCGAGGAGCGGCTGGACGTGGAGATCTTCTACGAGGTCAAGTCGAACCTGAGGAAGGATCAGATCCGGCTCCTGCGCGACGCCGGCGTGCGCTCGCTCCAGGCGGGGGTCGAGAGCCTGAGCGACGAGATCCTGCAGATCATGGGCAAGGGGGTCAGCGGCCTCCAGAACATCCGCCTCCTGAAGTGGTGCGAGGAGCTGGGGGTCTGGCCGTACTGGAACCTGCTCTGGGGCTTCCCCGGCGAGTCGCCGGAGGAGTACGCGCGCATGGCGGAGATGATCCCCTGGCTCCACCACCTGCCCCCGCCGACCGCGCTGTCGCCGATCTTCCTGGAGCGCTTCAGCCCCAACTACTTCCGCAGCAGCGAGCTGGGTTTCGCCGGGATCAGGCCGATGTCGGCCTACCGGCACATCTACCCTTCGGCCGGCGAGGAGCTCGGGGAGCTGGCCTATTTCTTCGACTACGGCTACCAGGACGGCCGGGACGTCGCCGGCTACGTCGGTCCGCTGATCCCGCACATCGTCGAGTGGCGGGACGTCTACACCGACTGTACGCTCGCGGCGATCGACCTCGGCGAGCGCCTGGCGATCTGCGACACCCGCCCGGCGGCGGTCGAGTCCCTGTCCTTCCTCGTGGGCCTGGAACGCGATCTCTACCTGGCCTGCGACGGCATCACGACCGTCGAGCGGCTGCGCAGCAGCACGGGAGCGGAGCTGTCGCGCGATCAGGTCGAGGATGCCCTGAGGCCGCTCCTCGACCGGGGTCTTCTGCTTCGCCAGGGCGACACGGTGCTCGCCCTGGCCATCGCCCGCCCGCTCGACGACTGAGGGGCGGACACTCTTTCAGAGGGAGAATCGACATGGACGAAAAGCTCAAGGCGCTCCTCGACGCGGGTCTGAAGGTCACGCTGTCGAAACAGACGCTGGGGGAGATCGACAAGCTGAGCCTGCAGGAGGTCAAGGCGCTCGCCAAGATCTGCCGCAAGCTGAGCGACCCTACTGGCCGGCGGTTCCTGGTCTATTCCGAATGGGCTTCGGATCAGCCTCCCGGCGGCAGCTACTGATCCGCCTGGGGAGAGCGTTCGGCCTTGCGCTCGGCCTCGCAGCGCTGTGGCCGGGCTCCGCTCCGGCGGCCTCCGGGGCCGCGGCGCCGCAGCCGGCTTCGTACTACGTCCGCCGGCTCGTCGTGGAGGGCGGCAGCCCCGTGTACGGCGTGGAAGGCGGCGTGATCTTCGCGCGCCACCCGCAGGGGGAGTGCAGCCTGCCGGCGGCGCCCCGGGTGAAGCCGCTGGCCGCCGCCCTCGGCGAGGGCATGAGCCTCCACGTGGAGATCGGAGCCTGCCCGGCCGGGGCGCCTCCGCCCTCCGTCCGGTGCCGCCTCGAGGTCGGCGACCGGACCGTCTCAACCGCGTTCGAAGGATGGAAGGGGACGATCTCCGTCCCGCTCCCTGAGCACACGCTCGCCTACGGTTTGAACCTGCAATGCTCTCTGCCGAACGGGGACGAGGTGCTCGACAGCATCCTCTATCTGACCTACGGGAAACCGCTGGCGATCGTGTCTCCGCCGCGGGAGGACTGGTATCGCCTGGCGTGCGCGGTGGGCGCGGGCCTGACGGCGGACCGTCCCGAATCCGAGGCCCTGGAAGAGATCCTGCACGGGCTCTACGACTACGGCCAGCGGCGTTGGCGCTATGGCTACTGCACGATCGGGCCCGAGGACATCGGCTGCCGCTTCGGGCTGACCGAGGTGCCTGTATCGTCTCCCAGCCTGAACGTCCTGTCGGAAACGCTGGCGACGTGCAAGTGGTCCGCCCTGGTTGAGGACGACCGGCTGTGCAACTTCACGGACTGCTTCGGCTTCAGCCGGATCTTCGACTACATCTCCGCGACGATGGGGATCGGGGGGCTGGAAGACCAGGAGGTCAAAGGGAGCCGCGGCAAGGGCTTCGGCGCGCACGGCTGGCTGCGATCGCTCGATCCGGCCGCGCTCGGCAATCTCGAGTGCGGCGAACGCGAGCTGCAGTGCGCGTTCCTGTTCAACGTGCACGATCTGCGCAAGCGCGACGGCCTCAGCTACGACTCGACGTTCGGCCGCGTCTACACCGACCTGAGCGAGCTGATCGCGACCAACATCCTGGCCGTCGCGAGCTCGTTCCTCGTGATCCTCGACCGCGCCAATGCCTGCTTCGTCCAGGGGGCGCCCTACGGAGGCTTCTCGCCGCTGCGGGAGGTCTCGAAGTCCCTGCTGGCCTGCCCGAAGGCCGTCGATCAAAAAGCCGGCTTCGCCGCTCTCCCCGATGCGGTCTTGACCGTTGCGGACGTGGCCCTGGAGTCGATCGCCGGCGACGCGAAGCCCGAGCTCGTGCGGGTGGATCTGACGGTCGAGGTCCGGAGCCCGGGGAGCTATACCGTGACCGGCTTCCTCTCCACGGATGCCGGGAAGGACGCTCCGGTTGTCGACCGGCCGAGCTATGACGCGACGGCCGTGCGGTCCCAGGCCGAGGTCCCGGGGACGCCGGGCGAGCACAGGGTGTCGCTGTTCTTTTCCGGCGAGGAGCTGGCGGGCCTGCGAGCCGCGGGGCCCTACCGGCTCCATGCGGCCGTTCTGGACCGCGAGGGGATCGTCGCCGAGCTTCATCAGGAGCTTCCGCGGTTTTCGCTCGCCGGCCTGGGAGAGCGCGCCGCGCGGCTGGGAGAGATCTCCAGGCCGGTCCGCGTGGTGCTTCCCGGACAGGGTCCGGTCCTGCGGGTTGAGGTGCCGATCGTGGTGAGGGATGCCGGCGCTTTCGCCGTGGAAGCCCGCCTCTCCAGCGGCGATCGGACTCTCTCCTACCGCGGGCTCCGGCGCGAGCTGGGGAGTGGCGAGCACCGGGTGACCGTCGAGTTTCCGGGAGAGGAGGTCGCCCGCGGCGGGCTCGATGGAACCTACGCGGTGACCGTCGGGCTGCACGTCCTCGATCCCGCCACCTTCGAGCCGCTCAAGCCCGTGGACACCGCCCGGGTCGAGAGCGGGCCGTTTCGTGCCCGTGATTTCCGAGCGTCCGGGCGGGGAGCCGCGCGGCCCCCCGCCCGAGTCGATCGTCAGTTGCGGTAGCGGTCGCGGTCGTGACCGCGCTGGCGCCAGTCGCCGCCCCGGCGCTCGCCGCGGTCATTGCCCCGGCCGTAGCGGCCGGAGCCGCCGTAGTAGCGGTCGAGCTCGGACATCAGGCTCCAGATCCGGTCCATGCCCCGGTCGACGTAGGGGCGGCGATTGATGCGGTCGAGAGAGTACGCCACCTCGTCGAAGGCCCTGAGCAGGCCGTCATATCCGTTGCCGTGGCGCGAGTCCCGGCCGTAGCCGCCGCCGTAACCCCCGGAATTGCGGGCGAGCTCGTACGCCTGCTCGTGCAGCTCGTGCAGGGTGGCGGCCACCCGCGCTTCGTCGCGGTCCGGCCGGCGGTTGTTGCGCTCGTACTCGCGGTGCATGTACGCCGCCGTCTGCTCGATCTCGCGAACGATGGCCGAAACGCGGCCGTTGCGGTCGCCGCCGCGATAGCTGTTGTCATAGCGATCGTCGTAACGGTCCTGATAGCGGTCGTCGTGCCGGTAACGGTCCCGGTCATCCGCCCGAACGACGGTGGTCAGGGCGAGAACCAGAACGGTGGTGGTGACGAACACTGCGCTTCTCATCTCTTTCTCCTTGGTTGGGAAGCCTCTGGCTCTCCCCCTATCGCAAGCGTGGTGCCAGGGGAAAGATCCTTGATTTCAAAGGAGTTAGCTGGATAGTAGCCGTCCTCTGCGGAGGACGTCTGGCGGCGAAGGTCAGGACGTCAGGTGCTTGCAGATGCGGGGGAGCGGATTGCTTGCCTGAGGTAGCATGGAAGTGCTACTTTGCCGGGCATGGTCAAGGATCTGAAGCTTCGTCAGGCAGGCGGCTCCGTGAGCGCGACGCTCCCCAAGGACATGGCGGAGCGGCTTCATCTCGCCGCGGGAGATCGAGTGCTCGCCATCGAGACCGAGAGGGGCATTCTGCTCACCCCATACGATCCCAGCGCTGAACGGGCTGTGGAGATCGCCTCAAGCGCGGCGAAGAAGTACCGCAGCGCCC
>JBJMGZ010000266.1:0-3967 GCA_045807605.1 Thermoanaerobaculia bacterium
CCAGATCGTCGCCGATGTAGAGGATGTCGATCGGCGGCTCGTTCTCGAGCTGGAAGGCGTTGACGCCGACGATGACCTTCTCCTTCTCCTCGAAAGCCCGCTGGTAGGCGAAGGCGGCGTCCATGATCTCGCGCTGCGGGAAACCGGCCTCGATGGCTTCCACCATGCCGCCCAGCTCGTCGATGCGGCGGATGTAGTCGAACGTCCCGTCCACCATCCGGCGGGTCATCTCCTCCACGAACCAGCTCCCGCCCAGGGGATCGACGGTGTTGATGACGCCGGACTCGTGGGCCAGGATCTGCTGGGTGCGCAGCGCAATGCGGGCGTTCTCCTCGGTCGGAAGCGCCAGGGTCTCGTCGAGCGAGTTGGTGTGCAGCGACTGGGTGCCGCCGAGCACCGCGGCCAGGGCCTGGACCGTGGTGCGGACCACGTTGTTGTACGGCTGCTGGGCGGTCAGCGAGCAGCCCGCGGTCTGGGTGTGGAAACGGCACATCCAGGAGCGCGGGTTCTTCGCGCCGTAGCGCTCGCGCATCACCGTCGCCCAGATCTGCCGGGCGGCGCGGAACTTGGCGATCTCCTCGAAGAAGTCATTGTGGCTGTTGAAGAAGAAGGACAACCTCGGCGCGAACTCGTCGACGTCGAGACCGGCGTCGATGCCGTACTGCACGTACTCCATGCCGTCGCGCAGGGTAAAGGCCAGCTCCTGGAGCGCGGTCGAGCCCGCCTCGCGGATGTGGTAGCCCGAGATCGAGATCGTGTTCCAGCGCGGGACTTCCCTGGCGGCGAAGGAGAACTGGTCGGTGATCAGCCGCATCGAGGGGCGCGGCGGGAAGATGTACTCCTTCTGGGCGATGTACTCCTTGAGGATGTCGTTCTGGAGCGTGCCCGACACGTGCTTCCTGACATCGACTCCCTGCTTCTCCGCCACCGCCAGGTACATGGCGAAAAGGATGGGCGCGGTCGAGTTGATGGTCATCGAGGTCGTGACCTCTCCGAGCGGGATGCCCTCGAAGAGGACCTCCATGTCCGCCAGGGTGTCGACGGTGACGCCGCACTTCCCCACCTCGCCCTTGGACATGAGATGGTCCGAGTCGTAGCCGTAGAGCGTGGGCAGGTGGAAGGCGACGGAGAGCCCGGTCTGGCCTTGGGCGAGGAGGTACTTGAAGCGCTGGTTGGTGTCCGCGGCGGTGCCGAAGCCGGCGAACTGGCGCATGGTCCAGAGCCTCCCCCGGTAACCCGTGGGGTGGATGCCGCGGGTGTAGGGGAACTCGCCGGGGATGCCGATCGTGGCAACGGGATCGATGCCGGCCGTCTGCTCCGGGGTCACCAGGTGGGGGACCTCCATGCCGGAGACGGTGGTGAAGTCCTTCTTCCAGGGCGGGATCTGCGCCTCGTTCTTCGCCTTGGCAGCCTCCCAGCGCCCGCGCGCCTCGGCCAGGGTGTCGAGGACGTCGTCCTTGTAGGCTTTATCCGCAGGGGCTGCGGCGATCGGTTCGTCCTTGACGGCCATTCAGGGGCTCCTTTCGGGTGGGCGCGGGTCGTCGAGCCCGTGGAATTATAACCGACCCGACTTTGGTACACTTCCCGGCGTGATGAAGCAGTCCGTGGGGGGACCAGGAGTGAAGACAGCAGAAATTGACTTCTTGAGTGGCGACGAGCCCGTACTCGTGACCCGTCAGGGTCGAGTTTCGGGCGTCTACCTCCCGCTGGAAGAGCATGGGGTTCAGGCAGACGTTCTGAGGCGGGAGCTGCTCTCGCTTCTAGGACGGCACATCTCCGAGAGCCTGGAGGCGAGGGGCATCACGGAAGAGGAAATCCAAGAGGATTTCAATGCCCATCGCCGGCGTCGTCGCTGATGCCAACGTTCTCCTCTCGGCGGTCATCGGCAAGGCCGCCTTGAGGATTTTCGAGGAGTTTGACGTCCCGGTCCACACGACTCGATTCAATCGAAGCGAAGTGCTGGAGTATCTGCCCCGCCTTGCCGCGAAATACCGGCTGGAGCAGACCCGTGTGGAGCTGCAGCTCGAGCTCCTGGACCTGACCATCCATTCCGAAGAGTCCTACCGCGATTCACTACCCTGGGCCAAGGCCACTCTTGGCGATCGCGATCCAGATGACGCGCACCCATTGGCTCTCTCACGTACTCTGGACCTGCCCCTCTGGTCCAACGACCGGGACCTTCAGATTTCCGGAGTCCGTTGCTACACTACCGCCGCACTACTGAAGGTGCTCACAGACTGAGCCGGCCGGCGAATAAAGTCCGCTTCGCCCCGGTTGTGTCCCACCAGGCTCAGGGTCCGCGGTCGCGGGCTCCTCACTCACCCGAACAAGGAACCGATCCATGACGAGACGCTCCCGCTTCACCCAGATCCTCGCCCTTTCGTCTGCCCTGCTCCTGACCGGCCTCGTGGCCTGCGACAAGGACAAGGCGGGCGAGGCCGCCGGGACTCCGGCCCAGGAGGGCACTCCGGCCGCGAACGCGGCTCCGGGCGCCGGCGGCGCCGCCGCGGTGCCGGGCCAGCCGGGAGCGGCTCCCGCCGCCATCCCGTCGAAGCCCGCGGACACGTCCAAGATGCCGGACGTGGTCGCCAAGGTCAACGGCAAGGACATCACCAAGGACGCGCTGCTCACCCAGGCCAGGCTCATGCAGCAGCAGTTCGCCCAGGCCAGCCGCGGTCAGCAGGTGCCCCCGATGAACGATGCCTTCTACAAGCAGATCCTCGACAGCATGATCGCCCAGGAGCTGCTGCTCAAGGACGCCAAGGACCAGGGGGTCGCGGTGAGCGACGAGGAGCTCAAGCCCCAGCTCGCGGCGCTGCGCGGCCGCTTCCCCGACGAGGCCACCTTCAAGAAGGCCCTCGAGCAGGAGGGGCTGACCGAGAAGCAGCTGCAGGAGAAGCTGCGCCAGGAGGCCGTGATCCAGAAGTACGTGGGCGCCAAGGTCTTCGGCGACGTCGCGGTGACCGACCAGGCCGCCCGCGAGTTCTACGACAAGAACCAGGACAAGATGCAGCGCCCCGAGCGCGTCCACCTGCGCCACATCCTCATCGGCGTCAAGGCCGGAGCCCCGGAGGCGGACAAGAAGAAGGCCCAGGAGAAGGCCGAGGACCTGCTCGAGAAGCTCAAGGACGGCGAGGACTTCGCGAAGCTCGCGGCCGAGAATTCGGACGATGCCGGCTCCAAGGTGCGCGGCGGCGATCTCTCCTGGATCTCCCGCGGCCAGCCCATGCCTCCCCCGTTCGAGCAGGCCGCCTTCGCCCTGGCCAGGCCGAACGACCTCTCCGGCGTGGTCGAGACCCAGTTCGGCTTCCACATCATCCAGCTCGTCGAGCGCCAGGCCGCCAGCGCCGTCCCCTTCGAGGAGGCCCGGCCGCGCATCACCCAGATGCTCCAGCAGAAGCAGGCCGCCGAGCGCCTCAAGGCCCGCGTCGAGGATCTCAAGAAGAAGGGGAAGGTCGAAGTCTTCCTGTAGGGGCGCCGCTCCCCCGTCCCCCGCCCGATCCGCCCCGCTGCACGGACCGCCGGTAGGGATGAGCTCAAGCGGCGCCCAGGAGGATTCGCTCTACGTGGAGAATGTCGGGCGGGATCTCCTCCCCCGACTCTTCGAGGTCGTCGAGGAAGTTCAGGATGGCGTCCCGCACCCGCTCGCGCGCCTCGTCCAGGGTAGCTCCATCCGAAAAGCATCCCGGGATGGCAGGCACCTCGGCGAGGATCACGTCCTCAGCCTGACGGTAGACGACCGTATAGCCTTCAACCCGTTCCATGGAATGACTCTAACATGCAGCAGGGGACAGGTCACGACACCTCTTCCCCGCTCTCTTCCAGCAGCCCCAGCTCCCCCTGGTCCCCTTCCACCATGCGGGTGACCTTGTCGATCTGGTCGAGGATCTCGATCTCCTCGCCCCCGGCCGCGCCCAGCTCCTTGAAGCGGCGGGCGGCCGGGAAGACGCGGCCTTCGAGCGAGCCC
>JBJMGZ010000267.1:0-8732 GCA_045807605.1 Thermoanaerobaculia bacterium
CACGTTCGAGCGGAGCGCTCCGGTGCGGGACGTGGTCAGCCGCCGCGCCTGGCAGATCAACTTCGACAGCGGCCGGTCCACGTTCAGCGGCAGTGCCGAGCGCGAGCTGCAGCAGCTCCTGAACGACCTGCTTGTCGCCGGCGGCACGGCGGTGGAGATCCACGGCCACACGGACAACGTGGGCAATCCGCAGTCGAACATGAACCTGTCGGAGGAGCGGGCGTTCGCCGTCAAGCAGTGGCTGGAGCGGCAGTCGCCCGTGAACTTCCCCGAGGGCCGCATCCGGATCTTCTCCCACGGCCAGGAGAACCCGGTCGCGCCCAACAGCACCGACGAGGGCCGGGCGAAGAACCGCAGGGTGGAGGTCGTGCTGGGGACGACGGGGCGGTAGGGCCTCACCCCCTAACCCCCTCTCCCATCGCACACCCTTCCCCCGGGAGAGGGGGAACGTAGCCCAAGTTCTGTGCCGAAGGGCCTCTCTTTTTGTGTAGGGGAGGGGCTCGCCCCCTCCCGGGCGGGGGCAAGCCCCGCCCCTACATCAGACCCGGGAAATCACACCGGCTGCCGAGCCAGGTTCCCCCTCTCCCGGGCGGGCGGGAGTGCGATGGGAGAGGGGGTCAGGGGGTGAGGGGCTGCGAAGCAGCATCCAAAGCGCCGCCGCCAGCGCCAGCACCCCCACCGCCCCCGCCGCCCACTCCGGCCACGCCGGCACCGCCAGCACCACCCGGTGCTTCCCCGGGGGCACCTCGATCCCCATCAGATTCAGGTCGACCAGCACGGTGCGGAGCCTGCGGCCCTCGGCGCGGGCCTCGAAGAGCGGCTGCCAGGCGCGGCGCACGATGGCGAGCCCTCCGGGGCCTTGCACTTCCAGCTCGATGCGGTCGGGCTCGTCGCGGAGGAGGCGCACGCGGCCTCCCGGCTTGTGCTCCACCGGCTCGGACACCACCACGGAGGCGATCGGGTCCGGCATGTTGCTCACCGCCCACACCGCGGCGGGCGGGCTTCGCGCCTCCCGCACCTCGTCCGGCCACCAGGCCCGCGGCGCCGGCGATTCGACCCGGTACAGCCGGCTCTCGACGCCGAAGCGGGTGGCGCGGTCCACCAGCCGGAGCCCCGGCATGTCCACGTCCTCGAACAGGACGATGGCGTCCAGGCCGAGCACGCGCAGCCAGTTGACCCGTTGCGGACCCTGCAGGCGCGGCAGGTTGTACAGCATCAGGGTGAACATCGGGCTCTGCATTCCCTCGAGATCGGGCGCGAACGGGTAGGTCAGGCCGTGCAGCACGCCGGGCGCGGGATCGAGGTCGAGCGCCGTGACGCGCTCCAGCGGGATGCGGGTGCCGGACTCCAGCGTGTAGGAGGGATCGGGAGCCCAGGGCGGGAACGAGAGCGCCGTGTTGAGCACGGCAGTATCTCTTCCAAGCCGGCCCAACTCGCGCGCCCAGGGCGCCGGCTCCTTGTAGGGCGCGGTCTCGTCGGTCACCACCAGCGGCCAGAGCTGCGTCAGGAGCGCGAGCTGCGCGCCGACGAGGATCGCGGCGGACCACCGGGTCTTTCTACGCTGGTTCCGAGAGACCGCCCAGGCCGCCGCGAGGAGGGCCGCTCCGGCCGCGAGGAGCGCCACGGTCCAGGAGGAGATCTGGGTGGAGAGCATCTCCAGGGCCTGCCCCTGCGCCTGGCCCAGCCTTGCGAACCCCTGGCCCGCTCCCGCGAGCACCGCCGGAGCGAACACGCGCACCGCCGCGCCCAGGAGCACGAAGAGGAGGCCGGCGCCGCCGGCGATCTGCGACCATCTCCTGCCGCCCGCGAGCACCCGCTCCAGCCCCCAGGCGGCGAGGAGCGGCAGCGCCAGGGCGGGCCAGAGCAGGAACTTCTCCGGGTAGCGGAACATCCCGAAGCTCAGGAGGGCGAGGAGGTCCCCGGCGTATCCGCCCAGGATCGCGAGCGCCAGGCCGGCCGCCGCGAGCCCTGCCCAGGCCAGCCGGCGGCGGCAGCCGGCCAGCGCCAGGGCGAGCCCCACGATCCCGGTGTAGAGGGTGAGGAAGAGCGGCAGGTGCGGGAAGACGCGGACGGCCCAGATGCCGAACCGCCCGAGCCAGGTGGGCCGGCCGTAGGGGAAGGGGACCAGCAGCTCAACCAGGCGGAGCGGATGGAGCGTGAAGTGCGCCGCCTGCTCCGCGGACATGCCGTGCGCGCCCCGGTAGGTGAACGGCAGCACCCGCAGCATCGCGACGACCTGGGGGAGCGCGATCAGCACGCCCACCGCGCCGATCGCCACGGCCGTGAGGAACCCCCGCTTCCAGCCGAGGTGCTGGACGGCGATCAGGAGGAGCGGCGCCAGGCCGAGCGCCGCCGCGACCGGCTCGCCGCCGAGGAGGGCCAGGCCGCAGGCGATCCCTCCGAACGCGATCCCGCGCCGGCCCCCGCGCACCGCACCGAGGAGGACCAGCGGCCACCAGGCCGCCACGGCGAGCAGGTTGTAGAAGGTCATGGCCGAGAGCATCCAGCCCGATCCCGCGTAGGTGATCCCCGCGAGCAGCGCGGCCGGACGATCCAGGCCGAGCCCCCGGGCCAGGACGTACATCGTCAGCATCGCGAGCAGCCAGTGCAGCGCGTAATGGGCGCCGAAGGCGCTCCAGAACGGGAGGGCGAGGTAGAGGACGTTGCCCGGGTAGAACGGGAGCGCGTTCGGGTTGCCCCGGAACGGCTGGCCGAGCCCCCAGGTCGGGTTGAAGGCGGGGATCTTCCCTGCGCGGAGCTGCTCGGCGCCGAACGCCTTGTAGGGCAGGTGGGTGGTGAAGACGTCGCGCAGGAAGAAGGTGCGCGTGCCGGCGATCACGGGAGCGCAGACCCAGGCCCAGAGCAGCAGGGCTGCCGCCAGGACCGCCAGGAGGGGGAGGTCGTCCCTGGAGAGACGCCGGGGTGGCATGACGCTACTATATGGGACGAATGAGACCGGGACCGACTCTACCGCTGAAGGTACTGACCTACAACATCCATCGCGCGATCGGGGTCGACCGCCGCTTCCGCCCGGAGCGGATCGTCCGCATCCTCCGTCATTACGAGGCCGACGTGGTGCTGCTCCAGGAGGTGGACGAGGGGGCGCCGCGCTCGCGCGAGCTGAACCTGGCCGAGGAGCTGGCCCGGTCGGCCGGCTACCCGCACTTCGCGCTCGGGCACAACGTGAGCCTCAAGAAGGGCCGCTACGGCAACGCCACCCTGAGCCGCTTTCCCATCGCGCGCGAGCGCAATATCGACCTCTCTGTGGCCCAGAGCTGGATCCGGCGCGGCTGCCAGCACACGAGCGTGCAGATGGACGGGCGGACGCTGGAGGTCTTCAACCTCCACCTGGGGCTCTCCGCGCGCGAGCGCCAGCAGCAGATCGAGCTGCTCAGCCGCTCGCACGAGTTCGGCGGCATGGCCGCGGGCACGCCCATGCTGGTGGGCGGCGACTTCAACGACTGGCGGTCGCTGCTCTGGCCGACGTTCACGAACGGCTTCGGCTTCCGCTGCGCCACGGACAGCAAGACCGGCCGGCGCGGCGCGATCGCCACCTACCCGTCGTTCTCCCCCCAGGGCGGGCTGGACCGGATCTACTTCCGCGGCCCGCTGCGGCTGCTCACGGTGCGGCGCTGCCGGCTCCAGGTCTCCCGGGTGGCGAGCGATCATCTGCCGGTGATCGCCGACTTCGAGATGGCCTGATATGCTTGGGGCTGCTCATGAGCAGCGAAGGCCGCACGGTCGTCCTCACCGGCGTGACCCGGGGTCTGGGCCGCGCTCTCGCCCTGCGCTTTGCCGGGATGGGCCACCGCGTGGCAGGCTGCGGGCGCTCCCGCGCCCGGATCGACGAGCTGCGCGGCCTGCTGAACGCCGATCACCGCTTCGAGGTGGTCAACGTCGCCTCGAACATCCAGGTGCAGACCTGGGCCGAGAAGATCCTGGAGAGCCACGGCCCTCCCGACCTGCTGATCAACAACGCCGGCGTGATCAACGCCAACGCTCCGCTCTGGCAGGTGCCGGAGGAGGAGTTCGGGATGGTCGTGGACGTGAACCTCAAGGGGTCGTACTACGTCATCCGCCATTTCCTGCCGGCCATGCTGGCGCGGGGGAGCGGAGTGGTGGTGAACTTCAGCAGCGGCTGGGGCCGCTCGACGGCCGCGGAGCTGGCGCCCTACTGCGCCACCAAGTGGGCGGTCGAGGGGCTCACGCGGTCGCTCGCCGAGGAGCTGCCCCGGGGAGTCGCCGCCGTGGCGCTCAATCCCGGGGTGATCCACACCGAGCTGCTGGAGAGCTGCTACGGCCAGTCCGCGAAGAGCTACCCCGGGCCCGAGAAGTGGGCCGAAAGGGCGGCGCCGTTCCTGCTCTCCCTGGGGCCGGAGCACAACGGGAAGAGCATGACGGTGCCGGGGTTCTGATCCCTCACCCCAAAGCTGGTGGGCAGGTGGGAGCGCCTGCACCCTCCTCCGGAGGGCGCCCCGGGCGCCATGAATGTCCGGTCCCCCCCACTGTAGAGACGCCCCGTGGGGCGTCTCCTCCGTGAGGGCCGATCAGGAAAGGTCAGGGATCGGTGAACGGGCCAACGCGGAGACGCCCCACGGGGCGTCTCTACAGTGGCCGGGAAGATTCATCGCGCCCTCCCCCCTACCAAGCCCCCGCGAGCGGCACCCCCGCCTTTCCCGGTTCCCCGAGCTGGATCACCGTCTCGATCGCCGCGCCTGTCTTGCCGGTCAGGGAGAATTCGGCCGAGGCCGGGTTGTAGAGCCCCGGCGTGTCGATGCCGTCGCCGTCCCAGTCCCCGGCCAGGGGCAGGTAGTCGTTGCCGTCCGGGAAGTCGTGGACCACGGTGGCGCTGCCGCTCGCCAGGCCGTCGAGGAGGCGGAAGGTGTTCGTGTCGGGATCGAACAGGCCCACCGAGTCGCGGCCGTCGCCGTCCCAGTCGCCGGCGACCGGGAGCATCCCGCGCTGCCACTCCGCGATGCGCACGGTCAGGCCCAGGAGCCGGCCCGAGGTGGGATCGTTCTTGAAGCGGAACGCGCCGGTGTCGGGATCGTAGAAGCCGATGCCGTCGCGGCCGTCGCCGTTCCAGTCGCCGGCCAGGGGGAGCCAGCCGCTCTTGGCCTTCCTGGGGAAGATCCGCAGGTCGTCCGTACCCCCGGAGAGCGAATTCTTGAGGTGGAAGCTCAGGCTCCTGCGGTCCCAGAGCCCGACGGTGTCGTTGCCGTCGCCGTTCCAGTCGCCCGTGACGGGAAGCCAGCCCTTGCCGCGCTTGCCGAAGCGGAAGGTGATCTCCGGCGGCCCCGGGGCCAGGGAGGTCAGGATCTGGAAGGTCATGGTCGCCGGATCGAAGAGCCCCACGCTGTCGGCCTCCGTGGGCTCCGGTCCGGCCGCGGCGCCGAGCCGGTAGAGGGTCGAGCTGGTGGCCGCGTAGAGCTCGCCATGGCGGTCTTCTCCAAAGGCGATCAGGTTCTGTCCCACCGCGGCGGCCCGCCACACCTGCCAGGCGCCCGCGCCGTTCGGTCTGGCGGCCCAGATCTGCCCGGAGCAGAGGTCTCCGAACACGTAATGGCCCGAGAGCTGCGGCACGCCGGCGCCGCGGTAGACGTAGCCGCCGATGACCGAGCAGTTGGCGCCGGTGTTCTGGTACTCCAGGATGGGCAGCGTCAGCGCCGAGGAGTTGCAGGAGGGGGTCGTGCCGGGGCAGGACGCGGTGCTGAAGCAGAGCGTCCCCTCCATGACCTTCCAGCCGTAGTTCTCGCCGCCATTGCTGCCCGCGCCCTGGCGGTCGATCTCCTCGCGCTGGCCCTGCCCCACGTCGCCGACGTAGAGATCGCCGGTGGCGCGGTCGAAGGAGAAGCGCCACGGGTTGCGGAAGCCCACGGCCCAGACCTCGTCCGGGATGCCGTCGCCCCCGCGGAACGGGTTGTCCGCCGGGATGCCGTAGAACGGAGCGGAATTCACGTTCTGATCGACGTCGATGCGCAGCATCTTGCCGAGCAGGCTGTCGCCGCGCTGCGCCCGGCAGTCGGGATCGTTGGCCGCGCCGCCGTCCCCCATGCCGATGTAGAGGTAGCCGTCCGGGCCGAACTGGATCTGGCCGCCGTTGTGGTTGGTGAACGGCTGGTCGATGCGGAGCAGCACGCGCGCGCTCGCCGGATCGGCCTGGTTGGGATTGCCGGCCGAGACCTGGTAGCGGGCGACGATCGTATCGAAGCTGGCCTTGTCCGTGTAGTTGACGAAGACGTAGCCGTTCTCCGCGAAGCGGGGGTGGAAGGCCGCGGAGAGCAGGCCGCCCTCGCCCTGCGTGTCCACCAGGCTGCGAATGTCGAGGAACGGCGTCGGGAGCACGGCGCCGTTGGAAAAGATGACGATGCGGCCGTCGCGCAGCGTGAGGAAGAGCCGGTCGTCTCCGGCGTTGATGACGGAGGTGGGGAAGGCGAGGCCGGCCGCCTGCGGCTGGAGCGTGACGCCGGCGATGTCGCCCACGACCGTGAACACGGCTTCGTCCGCGAGGGAGCGGGGGGATTCGGCCGCGAGCGGAAGGCCTGCCAAGAGGAGAGCGGCGAGAGGGATGCGGGCTGAGATCACCAGGGGGGCCTCCTTCGGCCCGAGCGTAGCAAAAAAACGGCGAGCCCCGGAGGAGGATCGCTCATCCGGGGCTCGTGAGGAATTTGAATGTAGGGGAGGGGTTTACCCCCTCCCGGGCGGGGGCAAGCCCCGCCCCTACATGAGTTTTGACGGCAGCCTAGCGGCCGTCGCGGTCCGCGTCGCCCGGGAGCGCGCCCTCGACGCGGTGCCAGGCATCTTTCGTGGCGTGCTTGGCCTCGTTCCACGTCTGCTGCGACGCGCCCTTGGCCTTGTCCCAGCCGCGCTCCAGGTCGTTCTCGGCCTGGTTCCAGGTCTTGTCCGCGTAGCGCTCGCGCGACTCCCAGCCGTACTTGTAGGCGGGCTGGTAGTGCTCGTAGCTGCGGCCGCTCTCGGCGTAGGGCCGGTTGCGGTAGTTCTCGCGCCAGTAGGCGTCCTCCTCGGTGGGATTGATGGCCTCGGCGACGCCATGACCGACGAGGCCTCCGGCGACGGCTCCGACCGCGGCTCCGACCAGCGTGCCGACTCCCGGGCCACCCACTGCCGTGCCAACGGCCGCGCCGGTGGCGGCGCCAGCCGCGGCACCCGTGCCACTGCCGACCGGATGTACCTTGTCCTTGTTGTCATCCATGATGATCTCCTTTGAAGAGTGAAAGACGGGGACCCGTACAGGCGTCCTTTTTCTAACTCTGCAAAGGAGAGGCCAGCTCACTCGCTCCGGATCGCTTCCACCGGGTCCGCGTCCATGGCCCTGCGCGCCGGAGCCCAGCAGGCGGCGAGCGCCACGGCGAGCAGCAGGAGCGGAATGCCCGTGAAGCTCGCCGGGTCCGTGGGGCTGACGCCGTAGAGCGCCCTGGCCACCAGGCGCGACGCGGCGAGCGCCGCGGCCAGGCCGAGACCGACTCCGGCCAGGGCCAGCGCCATGCCGCGCAGCAGCACGAGAGCCAGCACGTGCCGGCGCTTCGCCCCGAGCGCGATCCGCACGCCTATCTCGTGCACGCGCTCGCTCACCGAGCAGGAGAGCACGCCGTAGATGCCGACGGCCGCCAGGAAGAGCGCGATCCCGCCGAAGAGCGCGAACGCCTGGCTGACCGCCCGCTCGATGGCGAGATAGTTGTCGAGCACCTCTTCCATCGTGTAGACGCCGTAGAGCGGCAGGCCCGGATCGGAAGCGCGCAGCTCCCTCTTCACCCTTGCGACGACGGCCTCGCGCGGGCCCCGGATGCGCAGCACGATGCCGACGGAGTGGATCTGCTGGTAGCGCGGCGGCACGTAGATCTGCGGCTCGACCGGCTGCCACGGGTCCGTCGTCAGGTCGCCGGAGACGCCGACGATCGTCAGCCAGCCGGCGGTCTCCGGGTCGGGCGGGTCGGGCCGGTCGAGCAGGCGCAGGCGCCTCCCGATCGCGGCGATCGCGGGCCGGCCCGGGAAGAAGCGGCGCGCGAACGCCTGGTTGACCACGGCGACCGCGGCGCCGCTCGCGGACTCCCGCGCCGTGAAGGCCCTGCCGCGCAGGAGCGGCAGGCGAAGGGTGCGGAAGTATCCCGAGGTCACGCCGGAGGTCAGCGGCATGGGCTCCTTGCCGGCGGCGGACCTCCTCCCGGCGAGCTCGATCCGGCCGCGGCTCCCGGTGTCGTAGAGCGGCACCGACCCGACCGCCGCGCCGTCGACCCCCGGCACCGTCGCCAGCCGCCGCGCGATGTCCTCGGCCCTGCGCGCGCGGCTCCGCACGTCGTCGTAGGCGTCGCCCTGGAGCGTCGTCCAGAGCGTGAGGAGGTCGCGCGACACCAGCCGGGGATCGCCGCTGCGCAGCTCGGCGAAGCTGCGCAGGAAGAGCGACGTGCCGATCAACAGGACGAGCGCAATCGCGACCTCCCCGACCACGAGCATCGCCCGCAGGCTCGGTCCCCTGGCGCGCCGGGCTCCGCCTCCTTCCTTGAAGATGGAGCGCAGCTCGATCCCCGCCGCCTGCAGGGCCGGGACGAGGCCGAAGACCAGGCCGCAGGCCACCGAGGCGACGAGCGCGAAGAGCAGCACCGGCCCGTCCAGGGTGAAGCGCATCCAGAACGGCACGGGAGCCAGGGCGCGGCCGGCGGCGCCGAGCCCCAGCGGCGAAAGCAGCACGCCGAGCGCGCCGCCGGCCCGGGCCA
>JBJMGZ010000268.1:0-7145 GCA_045807605.1 Thermoanaerobaculia bacterium
ATCTGCCCCGGTGCTCCGACCAGCCGGGCCGCACGGCGTGCTGGTCGGAATCGACGATGGTCAGGGTGTCGAGCTCCGGCCAATGATCCAGGGCGAAGCGCATGCAGTCCAGGGCGAAGCCGTGGAGCTTGCCCCACTCCATGCGGCGCGGGCCCGGATGGATCACTGCGCCTTCGGGAGCGAGGCCGTTCAGCAGCGTCCTGCCGCCGCCGTTGTAGAGCAGCACCTGCGATCCCGGATCGAGATGGCACAGGTTGCGCACCAGGTCCGCGACGCAATCGGGGCGCTCGTGGACCAGGACGGCGAAGACGTTGCGGAGGGCCGGCATGGCTCGGCTCTCAGATGAACTCCACCTGCAAGCCGCCGAGACGCAGGTCCGGATTCTCCGAGAGCATCTCGACCCGCGCGAGCCTCTTGGCATTTTCCGAGAAGATGCGGAACCTGGCCGTCCCGCTCGCGAGCGTCACGGACCGGATCTCTTGCGGGTTGTCGTCCTTGTCCTCGCGCAACGAGCCATGGTTGATGCGCAGCCAGATCACTTCGTTGTCCTTGGTCTTGCGGGTCATCGGCTTGCCCTGTGAATCGATCTTCTGCAGGGTCACGACCAGGAACGCCTTGCCGTCGGCCGGGATCAGGGGCACCTTGTCCACCGGGTGGAACTGGCTGGCGTTCGTGGCCACGGTCAGGAGCGACTCCTCGGGCGTGTTGTCCACGACTTCCAGCTCTCCGCCCTTGCCGGGCTGTACCTTGGCCTTCCCGCGGAGAGCCCGTTCCGTCACGCTCAACACCTTTTGCCGGTCTTTGACCTGAACGGCGTCGAACTGCTCGGGGCTCCCACCGTCGACGAGGTTGGCGACAACCTCCTTCAGGGCCTTGTCCTTTTCGATGTCGACTTCAGAGTCGGCGCTGGCGCCGACCACGGCACCATCCGACTTGCGAAACACAACCCACATACCGATCTCCTTTTCCGGGTGGCTTCAGCCCAGGCACGCAAAGTGCGGCTCAATGTAGAAATCAGGCGACGCGAAGCCGCCGCTGTTCCGGTTCAGCCTCACCACGAAACCCGTGGTCGTGATCGACGCGATGTCGACGTAGATGTTGACATACAGGGCCGTAGTGCCGGTCGGGTCGTACCAGGTCGCGCCACAGAGCGCGCCGTAGAAGGGGGTGCCATAGGTGTACCAGTACGGCGCGGAGTTGAAACGATAGATATATGGGCCAAACCCGTTGCTCGTCCAAGAGGTCGTACTGTTCACTTTGCAGAAGCCGCTGATCGTAGACCCAAAAGGCCCGCTGTTGAGGTAAGCGTAGGTCCGGCCCGTCACCCAGATGTATTTGGGCTGGAAGCCCAGGTTGACGGTGACCGTCGCCAGATTGGCAGTGCTGCCTCCGAACCCGACGGAGGTGAGCTCACGGCGGAGATAGTCGCCGGCCGGCAGGGCTCCGATCGCACCGGGGCTGGTCGAGAACGCGATCAGCTTGCCCGTATTGTCGGGTGCGATCGAAATTCCGCCCTGGCCGACGAAGTCAATGTTCCCGCCCGGATTGGTGACGCCGTCGATCGACGTCGGAGCGCCGCCGGCGAAGGTGATCTGATTGGTCGTGTCGTTCCCGGTGATGGTGATCCCGGTCTGGCCCACCAGGTCGATGTTCCCGCCCGGGTTCGAGACCCCGCCGATCTTCGACAGCGCGAGGTTGTCGAGCTTGGCGCCGTCCGCCGAGACGTCCCGCCCGTCCACGTTGCCCGTCACCAGGATGTTGCCGGTCACGTTGAGGTTGCCCGCCAGGTCGGCCTGGCTCGGGGCGCCCGAGCTCAGGACGGGCCACAGGTTGTCGCTGACACCCGTCCGCGACAGCCGGAGGCGCTCGAACGTCTCCTGCGGGCGGTTGCGGTTTCCGGCCAGGACGCGCACGCTCGTATCGTGCTGAAGGATCGTGCCGGTCGACGAGATCTGCAGCTTGGCCAGCTGGACGCGGGGATCGCCCGGCGTCACCGAGCTCGCGGGGACCACCTCGATGCGCGGCCGCTCCCGCCAGCGGGTCTTCCCCGTGTCTCCCACCGTGGAGTCGACGTCCGCCACCTCGGCGTAGGAGATCAGCACCAGCACGAACTGCGCGACCGACGGGAAGGCCACGTCGAAGTTGTCGGTGAGGACGATCAGCCGGCCATCGGGGTCGAGCGCCGTGCCCGGCGAGATCCTCGCCGAGCTCGTGTTCACGGTGGCCGTGACGGTCAGCCCGTCGGCGATGCCGGGGGTGTGGAGCTGCCGGTTGTGCCGGCGCTGCCGGTCGAGGTGGTATTCCTGCTCGGCCGTGAAGTCCTGCTGCTGCAGGAACTGGCCGTTGAAATACTTGAGCCGCAGGTCGATGTCTGCCATGTCGATCTCCTAAGTCCTAGACCGGAACGCCGAGGAGGGTGTCCTCGCCGACGGTGGAGTGCACGCCCACCCGCATCGTGGCGGACGGATTGAGCTGAAGCTTGTAATAGGTATGGGCCGGCTTTTCCATGTCGAGAATCGGCTCCAGGACTCCACGCCAGCGCGCCAGGTCGAGGAGGCTCGGGACCTTGACCTGCACCTCGAAGTAGTGCGGCGGCCAGTTGGTGCCGTTCTCGACGATCGTGATCGCGTTGGGCTGGACGCCGGTGAACGCCGCCAGGACCTGCTTCAGGCCGTCCGGGGTGCCGCGGCGGCGGTACGAGGGCACGATCTCGGCCAGGATGCGCCGGCGCTCCTCGTCCAGCCAGTCCTCGCGCAGCGTCAGCGCCACCCAGCCCGACAGCCATTCCAGGAAGTCGGCCGGCGCGCGCAGGTCGTCCGGCGCCCCCGGACCGGGCGTGAAGTAGCGGTGCGCCCCCGCCATCACGACTTCGGCATGCTCGCCGGCGATCCCGTCCAGGATCTCTTCCAGGCCGGGCTGCAGCGGATCTCCCACCCCGGTCAGCACGTGCTCGAAGGCGAGCAGGAGGCGGCCGAGGAAGTCCGTACGGCCGCCCGTGGCCTCCTGGCGGTAGATCGCCGGCAGGTCGTCCAGGTAGCGGCTGAGTGTCGTTTCGTCAACCCTGATCAGGCCTCGACCGTGATGGCCAGGTCCGCCATCTCCCCGGCCTCGAAGCGCACGCCGGCCGCGACGCCGTCCGAGAACAGGCGGCCGGGATCGGCCTGGATCGTGACGACCGCGCCGGCCTGGATCTCCGTCAGGGCCTCGACCTTGTCGCGGATCTCAGGGGCGGTGACCTTGGCGTTCAGCGGAGCCCCGGCGGGCCAGTGGAACAGGAGCTTGACCGCGGCCTTCACCTTGCGCCGCGCCACGGCCGGGTCGAAGCCGCTCTTGACCGCAGCCTTGACGTGGACGCGGACCGCCAGGAACCTGGAGCCGATCAGGATCCTGGACCGATCGATCTGCGCCCAGGGCAGGTGGTGGGCCGCCAGCTCGATGCCGATCTGGTCTCCCCCCTCGTGCCACAGCTCCTGGCCCTGGACCACGCGCGGACCGGTCGGCGTGGACGGGCTCGACAGGACGACGTCGGACACGAAGTCCACGCCCGGCACTTTTTCGAGCAGGCGGTAGATCTCCGAGGTGTAGACGTCGCGGCCGAACGGCCAGCCTTCGCCCTCGGGCCCCCCGGCCAGGGCGTTGAGCCAGCCCTCGATCGCGCTCTTCACCCGGTCTTGCAGCGTCGGGACGGCCACGTCCGGCCGGGTGGCGACCAGGACCTCGGCCGCGACCGGCACGTAGATCGGCGGCACCACGAGCTGCCGCACGGTCACCAGGCGGCGCGGGTCCAGGGCGTTGCTCACCTCGGTCAGGAGAGCGGTGCTGGGCAGCGGCGCGCCCGGCTGCGAGCCGGAGGCGACGGCGGCGGAGATGGAAGGATCAGGAACCACAACTACACTTACGTAACCTTCGCGCGGAACCCGCCGGTCCGCCTCGTTCGTCGCGTCGAGCTTGCGCTTGGCCACGCAGCGCGCCCGCGCCACGCCGGGCGAGGCCGCGCGCGCCAGCACCTCGTGGTCCTCCGCGGTCACCGCCCGGTGGCGCTGCCGCAGGTCGAGGACCGTGGCGCGGATGTCTTCCTCCAGGTCGGCGCCCGGCGTCCACTGCGGACCGTTCAGGAGCTGCAGGTAGGCGCGGGTGTTCTCCTCGGGCAGCCGGTTGACGCGATAGATCAGCATCTCGGTCAGCCAGGCGAAGAGCTCGACCAGCGTGATGCCGGGATCGGACGGGTTGTGGTTCGTCCATTGCGGCGCGAGGCTGGGGATCAGCGTCCGCGCCTCTTCGAGCAGGCCGGCGTAGCTGCGGTCGTCCAGGGTGGGCTGCGGGATGCTCATGACAGGCTCCCATTGGCGATGTCGTCGGTGTTGCCGGCGAGGGCGATCTCATGGTCGCCGGAGAAGACGAGGAAGCGGCCGGGGCGTGCTCCGCCCTCGCGCGGCGTCTCGATCACCTCCAGCCGGCGCACGTGGTCCACGCCCGGCGTCTCTTCGATCAGGGTGTAGAGGTCGGATCGTTGCGGCTTGCGCCCGAAGTCCCAGCCCTCGCCGTCCGGACCGCCGGAGAGCGGATGCAGGAAGGCGCGCAGGCGCTCGAGGACCGCGGTATGGACGTCGGCCACGGTTTCCAACTGGAGCGGCACGACCTCGGCGCGGACGTCCATCTGGAGCCAGTCGGGGCCCACCACCCAGAAGTCGACCACGGGGCTGAGCCGCGCCTCGATGAAGGAGCGGACCCGCGACAGCAGCTCCAGGCTGGGGACCGGCTTCGCCGTCTCCCCGGGGGCCGCGGCCGGCACGACGATCAGGCCAACCTGGCCGGCGTCGGAATCCTTGCGCGCCGGCAGCGCCCGGGCGCGCGCCACCTGGGGCGAGGCCTGGAACGCGAGGTCCTCGTAGTCCGCGGCCGCGGTCGCCCGGTTGCGGTGGCGCAGCGCCTTGGGGCCGCGGGCGCGCACCGCATCCAGCGACTCCTCGGGCGCTCCGCCTTCGGCCGCCACGTGCTGGACCACGCCGTCGACGTAGGGCACCGTGCCCTTGAGCTGCGCGATTCTGCCCGCCGGGCGGTTGCCCGCGAGACCGCCCCCGGCCTGGTAGCGCGCCATGCGGACGTTGTTGCGCCCCGGCGGCGGCACCAGGCCGCGCCGCCCGTCGCCGAAGCCGACCTCGCCGGTGCCATGGTCGAGGACGTAGTGGCGGCTGCGCGGGCCCGAGCTGTAGAAATCGGTCACCTCGTGCCAGCGCACCCGCACCTCGACGAACTGTCCCTGGGCATCGCGGACCACGGTCACGGCATCGTCCCCCTCCTCCGCCTCCAGCTCGGCCAGGTCGCCGCCCGGCGGGACCTCCGGCTCGATCACCTCCAGCCTCTGGCCGTCGAGCACGGGCGCCCGCAAGGTGCGGAAGACCTGCCCGCGCTCGCCGCGGCTGGAGCCCAGGGCCTCGTCCAGGACCGTCCGGGCATGCACGCCCCAGGTGGTGTTGGTGAGCACCCGGACGAGCCGCGGCTCGACCGCGTACTCGCCGCGCTCCCAGCGCCCGCGCAGCCAGAAGGCCGTGCGGCCGAGCTCGGTCGAGGACCGGAAATCCGCAGGGCCGACGAACGTGACCAGTCCCCGGCGCATGAATCCGCGGGTTTCGTCGCGGGTGCCGAGCCGCTCCCAGGCCTCGCCGTTCCAGTACTCCCAGACGACCGATGCCTCTTCCGTCACCTCCCGCTGCTCGATCCCCGGGTCGTAGACCGCTTCCGAGGCCTGGAAGAAGAGCGACGTCGCGCGGTTGGCGAAGCCGACCGCGTCGCCGGGCCGCTCGAAGCCGAGGTAGAGGGTGGACCGGCGGTCGGCCGTGGGGACGAACGGCATGAAGTCGCCCGCGCCCGCGGCCGGGATGGAGACGTCCGCGAACACCCCGTCGTTCTCGGTCAGCACGATCGGGGCGACCAGGCCGTTCGATCCGTAGCGGTAGCCGAGCCTGGCCGAGGCGAGCGATGGCGGCTTGTAGACGGTGGCGGTGCCGGTGGTCGTGCCGTAGCTCCCCTTGGCGAGCCGCGCCCGCACCCAGCGGCGCGTCTCGCCATTGACCTCGCCCGGCTCGACCTTGTGGGGCGGCGCGGTCACGGCGAATTGCACGTCCCCCGTCTTCCGGAGACCCTCGGTGAAATCGTTGAACCCCGGGGTGTTGCCCGCCGTGTCGGGGCCCGTCGCGCCCGGGCCGCTGTTGCCGAGGAACCGCCAGGCGCGACCGTCCCAGAATTCCCAGGTGAGCATGACGGTCGCCGAGTCGGGCTGCGGCACCGTCGCCGGATCGGTCATGACGATGTTGAGATAGAGCGAGGCGATGGGCTTCGAGAAGGCCTCCTCGCTCGCGAAATAGAAGGCGTCGCCGACCTTGGGCTTGTCGCCGAAGGGGAGGAAGTCCTTGCTCAGGTCGAGCAGCGTCTGGTTGGCGTAGCCACGCTCCGGCACCTGTTGCAGGGAGGGATCCCTGCGGTCGATCTCGATGGAAGCCTGCACCGAGTCGATGCGCGGCAGCCGCCAGTCGTCGCCCAGGGTCAGGCGCTCGACGCGCGGCGGCCGGTAGCCCGGAGAGACGCCGTAGCTGCCCGCCGTGACCCGCGCGCGCAGCCAGTAGCCGCTCACTCCGTTCACCGGGTCCGAGGTCCAGTCTTCCGGCCTGTCGAAGCGCAGCGTGCCGCCGGCCAGGAAGCGACCTGCCGTGGCCGGGGCGGGGGTGACGGCCAGCGTCTTCCAGGTGCCGTTGCTGCCGTACTCCCAGGTCACGGCCGGGTTGCCCGTGGACGCCGGCGGATGCACCGCGTCGAGCACGATCTCGACCTCGATCGACGACTGCGGCTTGGCGAAGTCCGCGCCGGCGGAAAGGTGGAAGATGCCGGCGGGCTCCTCCTCGCCGAAGGGGAAGAACGGCGCATCGAGGTCCACCGGCGCGTAGACGCCGCCGGACGATTGCACGAAGGCCGCCGCGGGCCGGGCGCCTCGCCGCCGCATCTCCGGCCCCTGGGTCCCCTGCACCACCTCGCCGCTCTCCCCCCGCGCGAGGCCGGTCTCCAGGCGGCCATGCAGCCAGGGCCCCCGGAATCCGCTCACGGCGCTGGGAACGATCCCGGGCAGGTTCTCGAACCCCACCCGCCAGTCG
>JBJMGZ010000269.1:0-2631 GCA_045807605.1 Thermoanaerobaculia bacterium
TGACCCTCGAAAACCATCGGAGTGCGCGTCTGGACGCCGCCTCCCGGCTCCTCGAGGGTCGGTACGACCGCTACGGTACCGGCGGCTTGGAAGGCCACCGTCAAGTGGAGCCGGAGAGTGTCGCCGGCACCGACCGGGCCGAAAAAAGGTTCGGGGGAGCGGTTGGCGAGTTGATTCGTTCGGAGCGGCGGTGCGGCCTGGCCGCCGTCGAAGTCGACCTGCGGCGGATTCCTCACCCCGTTGACGGTGACGTCGAGGCTGAGCGCTGCGCACCCCGGCGGCTCCACGCGCACCCAATAATGCAGGAGCGATCCGGCCGGGGTATCGAAGAACCTTCGGAGGGCCATCTGGAGTCCCCTTTCTCTGGATCTCGCGAAATTGCGATCCGTGTATATTTGACGGACGGCGGCCGATTTTTACGGTGCTTCCGCAGGATGGCGGTCCAGGAGTGCCGTCCCGAGGCCGGTGGAAACGATTCAGCGCGCCCGGAATCCTCCCTTCCTTTCCTTTGTTCCTTTCTCCGGGGCCGTGTCGTCTGATAGGATCGGCCCGTCGAAGGATACGTCGATGAGCGACTGCCGCAAACTCTGCTCTCCTTTCGCCTGGCGAAGGCCGCTTCTCGCCTTGCTGGCCGGCCTGGTGCTGGCATCCGGCATCGTTCCGCACGACGTGGCCGTGGAGCAGGCGGGGCTGGTCTCCCAGGTGGAGATCGCCGAGACTCCTCTTCATCCCGGCGCCCCGGCTCATATCGAGGGCGCGGAGTTCAAGCTCCATCCCGCCTGCGTTGCCTGCCTGCTGCAGCTCGGGCGCAGCACCGTCCCGAGCCTGCCGCCGGCCACGCTGCCGCCGCTGCCGGAAAGCGGCCATGTCACAGCGCCGGTCGTGCGGCTCTCCTCCGCAAGACCCGTCCTCGTCGGTCCTGCCCGGGCCCCGCCGATCGCCTCTCCGTCCGCGTAGACGGCCCGTCCCGTGTGGGGCACGGGCCGTCCGAGCTGGGGTCAACCCCTCCGGCGCCTGGCGGTGCTGGAGACGCTCCGAGGAGAGGACATCATGTCGATCCATTCGCGGACCCATGACGCCCGCCGTTGGATATCGGGAGCCTGCCTGGCTCTCTGCCTGCTCCCTGCCGCAGCGCGGGCACAGGAGACGCAGCAGGATGATCCGGTGGCCGCGATGCGCCGGGAAATCGACGAGCTGAAGAGAGCTTACGAGGAGCGCATCTCCGCCCTGGAGAAGCGCCTGGCCGATCTGGAACCCCCCCAGGGAGAAGCCCCGGCACCCCCGGCACCTCCCGTAGAAACCGCGCCCCCTGAGGTCGCGGAGGCGGCTCCGCCGCCGGAAGCTCCGCCCGCCGAGCCTGCCGTCGCGGCCGGATCGCCGACCGAGCCGGCGAGCGGCGGCGGGGCTGCGCAGACCTCGAACTACTTCAACCCCGGCATTTCGGTGATCGGCAACTTCCTCCTGGCCGGTGGCCAGAACCCCGTCGAGGACCTTCCGGCCGCCAACCTCCGCGAGTCGGAGGTCGGCCTCCAGGCGATCATCGATCCCTACGCGCGCGCCGACTTCTTCATCGCCTTCGGCGACGAGGGCGCCGAGGTCGAGGAGGGCTTCGCCACGTTCACCGCGCTTCCCGCGGGCCTGCTGGTCAAGGCCGGCCGCATGCGCACCGCCTTCGGCAAGATCAACCCGCTCCATCTGCACGTGCTCCCGTGGGCCGACGAGCCGCTGCCGATCGTCAATCTCCTCGGCGGCGAGGAGGGGTGGGTCGGCGACGGCGTCTCGGTCGCCAGGCTCTTCCCCGTAGGCGACGTCTTCACCGAGGGGACGCTGCAGATCTTCCGCGGCGAGGCGGACGGCCTCTTCGAGGGAGAGCGCCGCGGCGATCTCTCCTACAACGGCCACTACCGCGTCTTCATGGACCTGACCGAGGCCAGCAACCTGGACGCCGGGCTCTCCTACGGCTTCGGTCCCAACGGCACGACGGAGAGCGCCGACACCCGCCTCGAAGGCCTGGACCTGACCTACCGCTGGAAGCCGCTCCAGACCGGGAGCTACCGGTCGGCGAGCCTGCGCGGCGAGGTGTTCCGCAGCCTCCGGGAGCAGCCGGAAGGCGATCAGACGGCGATCGGCTGGTACGTCTCCGGCGACTACCAGCTCGCCAGGCGCTGGTTCGTGGGCGCCCGCTACGAGGCGGCCGACCACGCCGACGACGACTCGCTGCGCGACACCGGCGAGGCCGGGACCCTGACCTTCTGGCCGAGCGAGTTCTCGCAGCTCCGGGCCGAGCTCCGGCGGCGCCACTACAGCCTCACCGACGAGACCGCCAACGAGCTCCTCCTCCAACTCCAATTTGCGATCGGCGCCCACGGCGCCCATCCTTTCTAATCGAGGTTACGTCATGAAACGAATCCTTCTCACCGTTCTGGCCTTCACCGCGCTGGCCGGCTTCGGCTCCGCGGCCGAGGCCAAGCTGCGCGTCGTAACTTCGCTCCAGGACTTCGCCTCGATCGCCCAGGCGGTCGGCGGCGACCGCGTGGAGACCTTCGCGCTGGCCAAGGGCTATCAGGACCCGCACTTCGTCGATGCCAAGCCTTCCTTCGTGCTCCAGCTCTCGCGCGCCAACCTCCTGAT
>JBJMGZ010000270.1:0-3449 GCA_045807605.1 Thermoanaerobaculia bacterium
CCGCCCGCGCCCGCGGCCGGGTCTTCCGCGCTCTCCTCGGCGACGAGGACCTCGCCGAGTTCGGCCGCCGCTACCGCATCACCGCCCGGGTGCGCACCCTCGAGGGTATCCGCGTGCGGGCCGTGGCCCGCCCCGGAGACCCGCTCGCCGGCGAGGAGATAGAGCCCAATCTCGAGGAGGCCTACCTGGCGGAGATCGATCTCGCGGAGTTGTCTGGGATTTGAGGCCCTCACCCGGAGGTGAGGGCCTTCGGGATAGACTCCCGCCCCATGGCCCAGCAACGCCGAACGAGCGCGCTCCTGCGCATGCTCAGCTTCTGGCCGCCGTATCTCGGCGCCGGCATCCGGGTGCGGCCCTCCGCGGACCTGCGGACCTTCGAGGTGCGGATGAAGCTCCGGTGGTGGAACCGGAACTACGTCAACACCCACTTCGGCGGGTCGCTCTACTCCATGTGCGACCCGTTCTTCATGCTCATCCTGATCCAGGCCCTGGGCCGCGGCTACGTGGTCTGGGACAAGGCCGCGACGATCCGCTTCCGCCGTCCCGGCAAGGGGATGGTGCGGGCCACCTTCCACATCCCGCAGGAGAGGGTCGAAGAGATCCGGGCCGCCGCGGACCGCGGGGAGAAGATCGAGCCGGTGTTCACGGTCGAGATCCTGGACGAGCAGGGGGAGGTGGTCGCGGAGGTCGAGAAGCTCCTCTATGTGCGCCTTGCCAAGCCCCCGGCCGGCGGCTAAGCTACCCCTCCGATCCCCGAAGGAGACGTACCTATGCTTTACCGACGCTCCCTGCTCGCGCTCCTCATCCTGGCCCTCCCCCTGGCTGCCGGAGCGGACACGCTCTACACCCTGAAGAGCCACACCGACGCCATCAAGATGGGGAGCCAGAGCCAGCCGGCCAAGGACTCGACCGTCAAGGTCTGGGCCGCCGGCGACCGCCTGCGGCGCGACGACGGCGATCAGACCATGATCTTCCGCCTGGACAAGAACCGGCTCTACATGGTGGACCACGAGGACAAGACGTACAGCGAGGTCCCCCTGCCGATCGACCTGCGCAAGATGATGCCCAAGGGGAGCGAGGCCATGGCGGACCAGATCGCCGCGGGCATGAAGGTCACCGTGCAGGTCGCCCCGAGCGACGAGACGAAGAGGGTCAACCAGTGGAACGCCCGCCGCTTCGACGTGACGGTCCAGAGCGCCATGGGGATGAAGATCGCCACCACGATGTGGGTGAGCAAGGAGATCGAGGGCTTCGCGCACTTCAACAGCATGGCCGGCGCCATGGCCTCGCTGCAGCCCGGGTCCGGGGAGTGGGTGAAGCAGTTGGAGAAGATCGACGGCTTCCCGGTGCTCACCGAGTCCCGGGTGGACGCCCTGGGAGCCCAGTTCGGCACCCGCGAGGAGCTGGTCTCCGTGGAGACCAAGGCCGCTCCCGCCGGCACCTACGATCCCCCGGCGGGGTACAAGGCCCAGCCCTACAACCCGATCGCGGGGATGAGCCGGTAGGAGGGCAAGACAAAGGACCTAAAGGACAAAAAGGACTCCGGATTTGTCCGTGGTCCTTTGGGTCCTTTAAGCCCTTTTCGTCCTTTAGTCCCGCCCCTGGTGCGAGATCTGCCGCCGTAGCAGCTCGTTCTCGAAGGCCATGCCCACCTGGGCGGTGGCGAGCTCGAGGATGTCGATGTCCTCGATCGGGGTGTCCCGGTCGCCGTTGTCCGTGTAGATCACCGAGATCACCCGCTGGGCTCCCAGCACCGGGAACACCACCACCTGGCCCGTGCGGGGCCGCCCCACCATCTGGCGGAAGGCGTCGAGGAGGCCGGCCTGGTCGAAGTCGACCGACTGCACCTCGCCCGTCTCCAGGCTGTGGATGAGGACGCTCTCGCCCTCCATCGGCAGCTTCAGGCCGCGGGTGGACTCGGCCAGCGGCCGGCCGCGGGCATCCGCTCCGAAGGCGCCGAGCGCCACCAGATGATCGCGCTTGACCAGGAAGAGGATGGCGCGCTCCACCGACTCCGAGACGATGTGCATCAGGTTCAGGGCGACCGTGGCCGAGATCAGCCCCGAGCGCAGGTCGCCGAACACCCGCCGCAGCCGCGCCACGCCCGAGCGCGACTCCTCGGCCCGGCCGCCGCGGATCAGGTCGCGCCGCGTGTCGATCACGTTCTCGACGCAGGCCACCACCGCCTCCAGGTCCGGTGGCAGCGCCGCCAGCACGCCGGCCTCGTAGGCCTTCACGAAGGACGAGCCGGGGTCCACCAGGGCCACCAGCGAGGCCTTCGGACGGGCGCGGCGCACGGACGCGGCCTGCTCCAGGGTCACGCCG
This sequence comes from Thermoanaerobaculia bacterium, assembly GCA_045807605.1. Taxonomy (GTDB): domain Bacteria; phylum Acidobacteriota; class Thermoanaerobaculia; order Multivoradales; family UBA5704; genus DATMER01. The sequence continues at coordinate 2,326 of JBJMGZ010000270.1, forward strand.
CCGCCCGAGCGCAGATCGAGCAGGATGATCGGCTGCGGCTCGCCCGGATTCGTGGTGCCGGCCTGCGCGAGCGACGTCACCTCGACCCCCGCCACCTCATGGTGCAGCGCCTCCCCCAGCCTCGCCGCGAAGGCATGGTCGCTCGAAACCAGGTGCAGCTTGAGCAGCTCGGCTGCATGTTTCGGGACATCGCGGACCTCCAGGTCCTCCATGTCGGCGACCATCAGGCCGCCGCCGGACGCATGCGGCGCCGACTCCATGATCATCGTGGGATGGGTGGCGTCCCCGGCCGGATAGCTGCCGGTGCTCCTGCCGTCGTCGCGGCCCTCGGCCCGGTCGCGGTTGCGCTCGTCGAAGATGCGCGCCGCCTCGAGCAGCACCATCTGGGTGTTGATGTCGGCATCGGGGAGGACGTCGCTCGGGTAGAGGGCGATGTCGTCGATCGGCCGCAGGTCGTCGATGGCGAACTCGAAGTTGCCCGTGTCCCAGACCATGACCTCGGAGACCGCCTGCTCGATCTGCTGGGCGATCACCTGGCGCAGCCCCTCGGGGTCGATCGACCCGGAGCCGACCAGGATCTGCCCGAGGGAGCGGCGCTCCGGCTCGTTCTGCTGCGAGTCGATGGCCCGCTCCAGGATGCCGCGGTCGATCATCCCGGAGGAGATCAGGAGATCGCCGAGCTTGGGGGTGCGAGGCGCCTGGGCGCTGACCAGCCGGCCCATGTGAAAGCCGATCATGGCCCGCTTCGTGCCCTGGGAGAGCAGCAGCGTGCCCGTCCGCCGGCCGAGATGGATGAACTGCATCACATCGGCGACGGAAACGTCCTTGAGACTGCCGGAGATCCCCATGGGCGGTCTCCGCTACTCCCCGCGAGCCAGCTTGACGAGGCTCTCCAGCGTGCGGAGCTTGCGGTCCTTGGTGGCGAACAGGCGGGCGGCGAACATGGCCGAGGCGGCGTGGGCCGACAGCAGGTCGAGGAGGTCGCGGTCCTCGGCCCGCAGGATCGGCTTGTGGTCCAGCAGCTTGATCAGGACCAGGGCGCCCACGATCTCGTTCTGCACCCGCAGAGGCACCGCCGCCAGCGCCTGCGAGTCGCCGCTCGGCCCCAGCCGGAGCACCCCGTC
>JBJMGZ010000271.1:0-6367 GCA_045807605.1 Thermoanaerobaculia bacterium
CGACTTCGAGCGCACCTTCTACGCGGGCACCACCTCCGTGCAGGCCGCGGACGCCGACGGGTGGGTGGTCTCCGTCACGCCCAGCGGCGGGTGGCTCCCCGCCGTCATCGCCGGGCGCACCGGCATCGGGTTGAGCCAGCGCATGCAGAGCTTCGTGCTGGACCCGGCCGATGGCCCCTTCAACGTGCTGGAGCCCGGCAAGCGCCCCCGCGCCACGCTCACCCCGAGCCTCGCCCTCAAGGACGGCAAGCCCTTCCTCTCCTTCGCCGTGCAGGGCGGCGACAGCCAGGACCAGAACCTCCTGCAGTTCTTCCTCGACGTGGTGGAGTTCGGCATGACCGTCCAGGAAGCGGCGGAGGGCCCGAACATCACGAGCTACCAGATGCGCAGCTCTTTCGGGGAGCACGAGTCGCAGCCGGGGAGGGTGACGGTCCACGCCAGCACGCCCGAGTGGGTGAGGGCCGAGCTGCGCAGGATGGGTTACAAGGTCGAAGCCGAGGAGCGCACCTCGGGCCCGATCAACGCCATCCTTCTCGACCACGAGCACGGCACCCTGTGGGGCGGTTCCAGCGACAACGGCGAGGACTACGGGATCGGGTGGTAGGGGTGCCGGCTACCCCCCGAACTGCATGAAGCTGACGAGATTCCCGTAATCCCCCCGTGCAAGCCCGTGCTCCTCGGGCTTCTCCTGGAGCACACGCAGGATCTCCGCCTCCAGCGCGGCGTCGGGGTGGGCTTCGGCGAGCAGGGGGCGGAGGGGGTAATACCTGTCCGCGAAGAGGCAGAGGCGGAGATCGCCGCGGGAGGTCAGGCGCAGGCGGTTGCAGTCCGCGCAGAAGGTGTGGGACATGGGCGTGATGAAGCCCACCGAGCCCACGGCCCCGGCGAACCGGAACGCCTTGGCCGGTCCCGTGCGGGGGCGGTCGTCCTCGACGGGCGCGAGCGGGCCGAAGCGCGTTTCGAGACGGTCGCGGACCGTGTCCGCGGAGAGGAACTGCCCTTCCAGATGCCGGTTGGAGGCGGTCGCCATCAGCTCGATGAAGCGGACGGCGAGGGGGCGGTCCAGGGTGAGGGCGGCCAGGCGGTCGAAGTCCTCCAGCCCGTCCGCGAGCAGGACCGCGTTGAGCTTCACGGGATGGAGGCCCGCGTCCAGGGCGGCTTCGACTCCGTTCCAGACCTGTTCCAGCGTGCCGCGGCGGGTGATCTCCTGGAAGCGCTCAGGGTCCAGGCTGTCCACGGAGATGTTGACCCGGTCGAGCCCGGCAGCCTTGAGCTCGGGAGCGAGGCGCGCCAGCTCGGTGCCGTTGGTCGAGAGAGCGAGATCTTCGAGCCCGGGGAGCGACTTGAGCCTCCGCACGATCTCCAGGATGTCCTTCCTCACCAGCGGCTCGCCCCCGGTCAGGCGCACCTGGCGGATGCCCAGCCGGACCAGCGCGCCGACCAGCGTCTCCATCTCCGCAGGGGAGAGGAAGGCCTTGTCGCCGAAGGGGAACTCCATGTCCGCGGGCAGGCAGTAGGTGCAGCGCAGGTTGCAGCGGTCGGTGACCGAGACCCGCAGGTAGGTCAGGCGGCGTCCGAAGGCGTCCACCAGGCGGGTGCCGGACTCAGCCGGAATGGGAATCGGTCGCGGTTCGGGTTGGAGGATCGCCAGGGGGCTCATGGGTGTTTTCTCCACGCAGAGGCACCCCGAGCCGATAGGCTGCCCGACCTTTCCAAACACGGGAGGCGGCCCGGTTTCCCGGACCACCCTGTCGGCCAGCCCTCCCGCCGGACATGGCCGGGGAGGGTCAGGACTGGCTCGGTGGGCCTCTGCTCCATTGTAAGTCAGAATCGGCTTTGCTTGATTCCCGCCCCACCTGTTCTAGAATCGTCGCCTCAGACCCGGCCCGTACCTCCTGATGATTACCGGTTACAACACCGACATCCGCCATAACGAGGTGGTGTTCCACGTCCAGACCGAGGACAAGGGGCTCGCCAACCCGTACATCGAGAGCCTGGTCTACGTGGGCGGGCAGGTGCTGGCGAGCAAGCGCGCCAACTACGCCGAGCTGCTGGCCGAGGGCAAGGAGGAGAAGGACATCGTCGCCCTCATGGATCACCAGCACCGGACCATGATCGCGGCCATCCGGCACGGCAAGCTCGACGCCAAGCTGCAGTCGCTCATCGCGGGCAAGCAGACCGGCCAGGTCCCGACCGAGCCGCCGGTGACCCGGCAGGCGCGGGGGACGACGGCCGTGCCCGAGCCGCCGCCTCTCCCTCCAACTCCAGCCGCCGCGGCCGCCGCTCCCGCCGCCCGTCCGGCGCCGGCCCAGCCGGCCCGGGAGCGCACGCTCGACCAGGTGATCCTGGAGTACCTGACCAACGAGGCCGACCAGGAGCAGCTCGTCCTCTTCCTGGAGGAGGAGAGCAACCTCGCGCTCGGCTGCCAGGCGCATCTCGTCCTGCGCACCCGCTCGAGCAAGAGCGGCATGCCGGTCGTGGCGGCGCAGGTCTCGGTGAAGATGATCTCGACCGTCTCCGACCCCAAGGTCCTCGTCCTGGGCAGGACCGACGACGAGGGGCTCGCCGCGCTGACCTTCGACATCCCCGCCATCGGCCGCGGCACCGCCGCCCTCATCATCACCGCCGTCGGCGCGATCGGCCGGGCGGAGCTCAAGCACCTGCTTTGACCTCACCCCCTGTCCCCCTCTCCCGTGGGGGAGAGGGGGAACGCGGCCGAGGCGGTCGTGCCTGGCGCAAGGCGGTATCGTCTCAGCTACGTCCCCCCTCTCCCACCCCGGGAGAGGGGGACAGGGGGTGAGGTCTGTTATAGGCTCTCCCCGGCGGAACGAAACATCCGCCCACCCGAAAGCACCTAATAGGATGGGAGACGCGACACAGACGCTCCTGGACGTCCAGCTCAACGGGGAGCCGCATCAGGTCCCGGCGGGCTCGACGGTCCTCGACCTGGTGGCCGGCCTGGGGCGCGATCCCCGCACCGTGGCGGTCGAGCGCAACGGGGTCATCGTGCGCCGCGCCGAGTACGGCGCGACCGGGCTCGAAGCCGGGGACCGCCTGGAAGTGGTCCACTTCGTGCAGGGCGGCTGAGCGTCGTAGGGTGTCGAAGGGAGCAGGGTGGGGGCCGAGGGAATGCGGACGGGCTCGCGGAGGTTGCAATCGACGCGGATGGGTCGGGGGCGTTGTCTTCCACGGATTCCTCGGCTATCATCCCGCCTCGGACTGGGCCGCTAGCTCAACTGGCAGAGCAGCAGACTCTTAATCTGCGGGTTCGGGGTTCGATTCCCTGGCGGCTCACCATCTTTCCCCCGCGAAACCACACCCTTCCCCCACAGGAAGCAGGAGGACTCGCTGCGAAAGTGGCGGAATTGGTATACGCGCTAGACTTAGGATCTAGTCCCGGGAAACCGGGTTGGGGGTTCGAGTCCCCCCTTTCGCACCATAGGCTCATGAACCTGAATAGGATAAAGACCGGATGAGCGTCGTCGTTTCCCTACAGGACGTCGGACCCTGCCGCAAGCAGCTCACCGTCGAAGTGCCGGCCCCTGCCGTCGAGGCCGAGACCCAGCGCGTCGTCCAGGAGTACGGCCGCCGCGCCAAGATCCCCGGCTTCCGCCAGGGCAAGGTCCCGGCCCACGTCATACGCCAGCGCTTCGCCAAGGACATCGAGCACGATGTCATCGAGCGCCTGCTCCCGCGCTACTGGAAGCAGGCCCAGGCCGAGAGCTCCATCGATCCGCTCCTTCCTCCCGAGCTGGCCGAGGATCCCGTGCTCCGGCCCGGCGAGCCCTTCACCTTCACCGCCCTGGTCGAGACCCGGCCGCAGGTCGAGCTGCGCAACATCAAGGACTTCGAGCTGCCCGACCCGCCGGTCGAGCCGGGGACGATGGAGATCGACGACAAGATCGACGAGCTGCGCAAGCAGCTCGCCGAGTGGGTGCCGGTCGAGCGCTCCGCCGCGCGCGGCGACCTCGTGGTGGCCGAGCTCACGGAGCTCACCCCCGGCCTGCACGGCGAGGAGCAGAAGACCGAGACGATCCAGGTCGAGGTGGGCGACGAGCGGGTGTGGGAGGAGCTGAGCGCCGTCCTCCAGGGCATGTCCGCCGGCCAGGAGGAGACCTTCGAGCGCCACGAGGAGGCGGTCCAGCACGGCGATCATGAGCATCCGGCGCGCGACCGCAAGTTCAGCATCCGGGTCACCGCGGTCAAGGAGCGCGACCTGCCGCCGCTCGACGACGAATTCGCGAAGCGGGTGGGCGCGGACTTCGAGACCGCCGAGCAGCTCCGCGAGGCCGTCACGATGCGCCTGCGCTCCGTAAAACAGGATGAGCGGCGCGAGACGCGCCAGCGCGTGCTCCTGGACCAGCTCCGCGAGCGCCATCCGCTGGAGCTGCCCCAGGGCGTGGTCAAGCGCGAGGTCGAGGGCCTGGTGCAGGACTACGCCGAGGGCCTGGCGCGCCGCGGGGTGGACGTGGAGCACGCGGGCATCGACTGGAACGCCATGGCCAACGACATGCTGCCGCTCGCCGAGCGGCGCGTGCACGCCCGGCTGCTCCTCGATGCGATCTCGGACGCCGAGTCGATCGAGGTGAGCGAAGAGGAGTTCGAGCTCACGCTGGCGGCGCTGGCCCGCGCCCGCAAGACGACGACGCCGGCGCTGCGCAAGTCCATGGACGAGAGCGGCCAGCTCGCGACCCTGCGGTCGCAGCTCCGCCGCGACAAGACGATCCGCCACCTGCTCGGGGAGACGCCGACGTCGGCAGATACGCCGGCCGAGCTCGAGCTGGCGGGCGAAGCTTAGGGAGATCTTTGAAGCATGCTGATCCCGATGGTGGTCGAGCAGTCGAACCGGGGCGAGCGCGCGTATGACATCTACTCGCGCCTCCTCAAGGACAACATCATCTTTCTCGGCCGGCCGGTCGACGACGACGTGGCCAGCCTCATCATCGCCCAGATGCTCTTCCTCGAGGCCGAGAACCCCGAGAAGGACATCGCCCTCTACATCAACTCCCCCGGCGGCTCGGTGAGCGCCGGCATGGCGATCTACGACACCATGCAGTACATCAAGCCCGACGTCTCGACCTACTGCGTGGGGCAGGCGGCCTCGATGGCCGCGGTGCTCCTCGCCTCCGGCACCAAGGGCAAGCGCACGGTGCTGCCCAACAGCCGCGTGCTGATCCACCAGCCGTGGCTGTCGGGGCTGCAGGGCCAGCAGTCGGACATCGAGATCCACGCCCGGGACATGTTCATGATGCGCGACCGCCTGGACGAGATCCTGGCTTACCACACGGGCAAGTCCAAGGAGGAGGTCCACCGCGACACCGAGCGGGACAGGATCCTGGGCGCCACCGAGGCGGTCGAGTACGGAATCGTGGACAGGGTCATGTCCCGGCGCAAGGACGGGCTCACGCTCGGACCGCGCGGCTGAACGGGGTTTGACCCCTTTCGGGGGCTCTCGCTGCACCTTGGTAGTAGAGGGAGCCCCTGAAACGGCAGTTGGCACGCTCGATGCGAGCGATTTTGCAGGGGTGTGACACAGGGGAAATGCCCGACGCGGGCCCTCTGTTGAAGAGGACAAGGTTGACAGGGAAGAACGAAGGCTCCTAGAGTCGGTGCAACCCCCGGTCAGCCTTCCGCGTACCACGGAGGAGAAATGCCGAAGAAAGACAGCGGCGACGAAGTCCTGAGGTGCTCGTTCTGCAACAAGAGCCAGCGGGAGGTGAAGAAGCTCATCGCCGGCCCGACGGTCTTCATCTGCGACGAGTGCGTCGACATCTGCCTCGACATCATCGCCGAGGACAGGATGCTCGAGCAGCAGCAGGACACGACGCTGCCCAAGCCGAAGGAGATCAAGGCCCTCCTGGATGAGTACGTGATCGGGCAGGAGCAGGCGAAGAAGAAGCTCGCGGTGGCGGTCTACAACCACTACAAGCGGATCGATTTCGCCGAGAAGTCGCACGGCGACGTCGAGCTCCAGAAGTCCAACATCCTGCTCATCGGCCCGACCGGCACCGGCAAGACCCTTCTCGCCCAGACCCTGGCTCGCCTCCTGTCCGTCCCGTTCACCATCGCCGACGCCACCACCCTGACCGAGGCGGGCTATGTCGGAGAGGACGTCGAGAACATCATCCTGAAGCTCTACCAGGCCTCGGGAAACGACAAGGAGAAGACGCAGCGGGGCATCGTCTACATCGACGAGGTCGACAAAATTTGTCGGAAGAGTGACAATCCGTCGATCACCCGCGACGTTTCGGGCGAGGGCGTGCAGCAGGCCCTGCTCAAGATCCTGGAAGGGACCACGGCGAGCGTGCCGCCGCAGGGCGGCAGGAAGCACCCGCACCAGGAGTTCCTGCAGATCGACACCACCAAC
>JBJMGZ010000272.1:0-7637 GCA_045807605.1 Thermoanaerobaculia bacterium
CAGATGCCGGCCAGCAGCTGCTCCAGCGGGCTCCGCTCGCCCGGCCGCGCGGGTTCTCGATGCTGAAGCTCTCCGGCCGGGGTCGGCAGCTTGCGGCGGTCGACCTTGCCGGTCGGGCCGAGAGGGAGCGCGGGCATCAGCACGAAGGCCGCGGGGACCATGTAGGAGGGCAGGCGCGCCGCCAGCCACGCGCGTAGCTCGGCCGGCACGGGCGAGCGCTCCGCGGCCGGGACCACGTAGGCCGCGAGGCGCTTGTCCCCCGGCGTGTCCTCGCGCGCCAGGACGACGGCGGTGTCGACGTCGGGGTGGGCGCCGAGCACGGTCTCGATCTCGCCCGGCTCGATGCGGAAGCCGCGGATCTTGACCTGGGCGTCCGCCCGGCCGACGAAATCGACGTCGCCCGAGGGGCGCCACCGCGCCAGGTCGCCCGTGTCGTAGAGGCGCGCTCCCGCCTCCCCGCTCACAGGGTCGGGGACGAAACGCTCGGCCGTCAGGTCGGGTCGCCCCACATAGCCCCGCGCCAGGCCGTCGCCCGCGGCGTAGAGCCGGCCCACGACCCCGACCGGCACCGGCTGGAACGCCGCATCCAGCAGGTAGACCCGGGTGTTGGCAATGGGACGGCCGATCGGCACGCTGCCTGGCCCCAGGTCGCTCTCGGACCGCAGCGGGTGCCAGGTGGTGTACGTGGTATTCTCGGTGGGGCCGTAGACGTTGGTGAACGCCGTGCCGGGCAGGCCGGCCACGGCGCGGCGCACGTGCGCCGGGGAGAGCCCCTCGCCGCCCGAGGCGAGCTGGCGCACCGGGCGCAGGCTCTCCAGGTGCAGCTCGACCATCTGGTGGAACAGCCCGGCAGTGAGGAAGAGGGTCGTGACCCGGTGGCGCGCCAGCGCCTCGCCGATCTCGCGCAGGTCCGGCGGACCCGGCGGGAAGAGCGCCAGCCGGCTGCCGTTGAGGAGCGGCCCCCAGATCTCCAGCGTCGAGGCGTCGAACGACACGGGAGCGAGCTGGAGGAAGACCTCGCCGGGACCCAGGCGGGCGTAGTTCGTGTCGCGCACCAGCCGCACTACGTTCCTGTGGGTCACGGCCACGCCCTTGGGCCGGCCGGTCGAGCCGGAGGTGAACAGGACGTAGGCGAGCTGGTCCGCCTGCGCCGCGGGAAGCGCGGCCGGGCCGCCTTCCGAGGCCAGCGCGGCGCGCAGCAGCAGCCGGGTCGCGCCTGTTTCCGGCAGGGAGGCGTCGAGCCCCTCCTGCACCAGGACGATCCGCGCGCCCGTGTCGGCCAGCATCGCCTCCAGGCGCGGCTGCGGGTAGTCCGGATCGAGCGGCACGTAGGCGCCGCCCGCCTTGAGGATGCCCAGGAGAGCCGCGATCAGGTCGCACGAGCGCTCGGCGAGGAGCCCCACCGCATCGTCGGGCCGCACCCCCGCCTCCAACAATCGCGCCGCGACACGCCCGGCCCGGAGATCGAGCTCGCCATAGGTCAACGTTTCGCCGTCGCCCACGACCGCCACGGCCTCGGGCCGCTGCCATGCCTGCTCCGCGAACAGGCCGTGCACCGTGGCATCGCGGGGGTAGGCCGTGGTGGTGTCGTTCCAACGGCGCAGCACCTGCTCGCGCTCCTCCTCGGCGAGCAGCGGCAGCTCGGAGACGCGGACGGTATCCGCGGCATGGCCACCGTCCGTGGCCAGGCTCGCGAGGAGGCGGTGGAAGTGCTCCAGCATCCGGCCGGCCGTGGCGGCGTCGAACAGGTCGCTCGCATAGACGAGCTGCGCCAGCAGCCCGCCCGCGCCGGGTTGCGGGCGCAGGAAGAGGGAGAGGTCGAACGGCGTGTGGCCGTTGTCGAAATCGAGCGGCGAGAGCGTCAGGCCCGCCAGGTCCAGCTCGGCGGCCGGGAGGTTCTGGTAGGCGAGCACGACCTGGAACACCGGCGAGAAGCTCAGGCTGCGCTGCGGCCGCAGCTCGTCGACCAGACGCTCGAAGGGAACGTCCTGGCGCGCGTAGGCGCCGAGGGCGGTCTCGCGGATGCGGCGCGCCAGCTCGCCGCCGGTCGGATCTCCGGAGAGGTCGACGCGCAGCGCCAGGGTGTTGGCGAAGAACCCGATCACGCCCTCCAGCTCGGCGCGCTCCCGGTTGGCGATGGGGGTGCCCACCACGACCTCGTCCTGGCTTCCATAGCGGCGCAGCAGCATGGCCCAGGCGGCGAGCAGGATCATGAACGGGGTGGCGCCGAGGCGGCGGCCCAGGCTCTCCAGGCGCTCCTCCAGGCCGTGCCCGAGGAGGAGCTCCGCGCGCCCGCCGCGGGAGGTCTGGACGGCCGGGCGCGGCCGGTCGAGCGGCAGCTCCACCACCTGCGGCACGCCCGCGAGCTGCTCCTTCCACCAGGCGAGCCGCTCCTCCATCACCGCGCCGCTCAGCCACTGCCGCTGCCAGGCAGCGAAGTCGGCGTACTGGACCGGCAGCTCCGGCACGGTATCGCCACGGTAGAGTGCGCCCAGCTCGCGCACGAACACGCCCATGGACCAGCCGTCGGACACGATGTGGTGCATGCCCACCACGAGGGCGTGCTCGCGCCCGTCCAGCCGCAGCAGGGCGGTGCGCACGAGCGGCCCGCGGGCGAGGTCGTACGGCCAGCGCGCCACGGCCGCGGCGGCGCGGCGCGTCTCGTCCTCGCGGCGCGCCTGGGGCAGGCCGGAGAGATCCAGGATGGGCAGGGCGAGCGGCGCGGGCTCCGCGATCACCTGCCACGGCTCTCCCTCCCTCTCCACGAAGGTGGTGCGCAGCGACTCGTGCCGGTGGACGATCCCGGCGAGCGCCCCGGCCAGGGCCGCGGCGTCCAGCCGGCCGGTCAGGCGCACCCCGCCCGTGAGGTTGTAGGCGAAGCTTCCCGGCTCCAGACGGTCCAGGAACCAGAGCCGCTGCTGGGAGAACGAGGCGGGCAGCGGATCGCCGCCGCGCGGCACCCGCACGATGGGAGGCGGAGCCACTCCCGCGGCCTCCCCCCGCCGCGTCCGCTCCACCAGGGCGGCGAAGCCCGCCAGCGTCGGCTCCTCGAACACGGAGCGCAGCGGCAGCTCCACGCCGAGCACCGCGCGGACGCGCGAGATCATCCGCGTGGCGAGGAGGGAGTGCCCCCCGAGCTCGAAGAAATTCTGGTGGGGCGCGACATCGGCCGCTGCGAGCAGATCGGTCCAGATCCCGGAGAGCAGCTCCTCCACCGCGCTCTTCTCGACGATCCGTTCGGCTTCGAGAAGCTCTTCGGCCGGCGGCGGCAGGGCCCGGCGGTCCACCTTGCCCGTGCGGGTCAGCGGCAGAGCGGGTAGCACGACGAACGCCGACGGCACCATGTAATCCGGCAGGCGTGAGGCAAGGAACGCGCGCAGGTCGCGCGGCTCGGGCGCAATACCGGTCATTACGCAATAGCCCACGAGCCGGCGATCGCCGGGCCGGTCCTCGCGCACGATCACCACGCATTCGCGCACTCCGGGATAGCGCGCCAGCGCCGCCTCCACCTCGCCCAGCTCGATGCGGAAGCCGCGCAGCTTGACCTGGAAGTCGGCGCGGCCGGCGAACTCCACGACGCCGTCGGGCAGGTAGCGGCCGAGGTCGCCGGTCTTGTAGACACGGTCCCCTTCCTCCGGATTCGCCAGCAGCGGGTTGGGACGGAAGCGCTCCGCCGTGAGCGCCTCGTCGCCGAGATAGCCGCGCGCCAGATGCCGGCTGCGCAGATGGATCTCGCCCGACTCGCCCACTCCCGCCAGGCGGCCCCCCCGGTTCAGCACCAGGAGCTGGCAGCCTTCCATCCCCCGGCCGAGAGGCAGGACCTCCTTGCCGAGGCGGTCGAGGCCCGGATGCCGGGGGACCTCGAAGAACGAGACCGAGCGCTGCGTCTCCGTCGAGCCGTAGAGGTTCACGCACACCGCGGACGGCGCGATCCCCTGCAGGTGCTCGACATCGCCCTTCTTGAGCAGGTCGCCCACCACGAACGCCCGGCGCAGGTCCGGAAGCTCGGGCACCGGCTCGGGACCGTTGTCCGTGGAGTCGAGCACCATCTCCATCATGGCCGGGGTGAGGTGGAGCACGGTCACCCGCTCGTCGCGCAGCCAGCCCGCGAGATAGCCCGGCGCGCCGATCCGCTCCGGATCGGGCAGGACCATGCGCGCGCCGAGCCAGACCGGCGTGAACACGTCGCGCTGCAACGGGTCGTGCGACAGCGCCGAGAGCATGCCGAACCGGTCGTCCGCGCCCAGGCCGAAGCGCTCCGCCATCCAGGGCTGGAAGTGGGTCAGCGGACCGTGCCGCCCCACCACGCCCTTGGGCATGCCCGTCGAGCCCGAGGTGAAGGTGAGACAGGCCGCGTCGTCCGGACCGATGGGCACGCCGGGGTCGGTCTCGGGCAGATCCGGGAGCGCATCGAGGTCCACGTGGCAGAGGGCTGACGCCGTCTCCTCCACCTCGGCGGGCGGCGGCGGCGCGCCCGGCACCGCGATCCAGGCCGTGGGACGGCCGATGCGCAGGTAGTCGAGCAGGCGCGGCACCGGGTAGGCCGGATCGAGCACCATGAAGACCGCGCCGGCCTTGAGCGTGCCCATCAGGGCCTGGACGAGCGGGGCGCTGCGGTGCGCCCAGACCGCTACGGCGTCCCCCTTCTCCACCCCGCCGGCGATCAGACGATGAGCGACCTGGTTGGCGCGGGCCTCCAGCACGGCATACGTCCAGACCGTCCCCTGCGCGTCCTGCACGGCGATCCGGTCCGGCTGCCCGCAGGCATTGCGGGCGAGCGCCTGGTGGACCGCGCCGCGCCAGTCGCCGGCGAGCGGCTTCGCGGGGTCCGGCAGCTGGGCAGCGGCCGCGGGAGTCACGAGCGACAGCTCGCCGATCCGCCGGTCGGGATCGACCGCGGCCTGCGCCAGCAGGTGCTCGAGCTGGCGCAGCATCTCCGCCATGCGCTCCGGCTCGAAGAGGTCGGCGTTGTACACCAGGTCGAAGCGCAGCGAGTCCGGCAGCTCGTTGACGTAGAGCGTGAAGTCGAACTTCGACTCGGCCTCTGCCGGCTCGATCACGTCGATCTCGACGCCGGGAAGACGCATCCGGAGGTCCGCGAGAGTGATGAAGTTGAACAGGACCTGGAAGATGGGCGTGCGGCTGAGCTGGCGCTCGGGCTGCAGCTCCTCTAGCAGGCGCTCGAACGGGATCGCCTGGTAGCGGTACGCGCCGAGCACCACCTCCTTGACCCGGCCCAGCAGCTCGCGGAAGGTCGGATCTCCCGACAGGTCGGTGCGCAGCACGAGCGTGTTGAGGAACAGGCCGATCAGCCCTTCGATCTCGCCGCGGACGCGCCCGGCGCTGGGCGAGCCCACGACCACGTCGTCCTGGCCCGAGAGGCGGGAGAGCAGGAGCTGGAACGCGGCCAGGAAGGTCATGAACGGCGTCGCGCCCTCCTTGAGCGACAGCTCGCGCAGACGGGCCACGAGAGCGGGCGGCAGGTCGGCGTGGGCGCTGCGTCCGCGGTGGGCCTGCACCGCCGGCCGCACGCGGTCGAGCGGCAGCTCCAGCTCCGGCGGAGCGCCGGCCAGCCGCTCGCGCCAGTAAGCGAGCTGCTCGTCGAGCACGGCTCCCTGGAGCCACTCCCGCTGCCAGACGGCGAAATCCGCGAACTGGACGGGCAGCTTCGCCAGTATCGGCAGGGTGGGGACCCGGCCCTCGTGGAAGACCTCGTAGAGCGCCGCCATCTCGCGGAAGAGGATGCCGAGCGACCAGCCGTCCGAGACGATGTGGTGCATGTCGAGCAGGAGCAGGTGCTCCTCCGCGGCGAGGCGCACCAGGGCCGCCCGGAACAGCGGTCCCCTCTCGAGATCGAAAGGACGCGCGCTCGCGGCCAGGAGCCGCCGCTCCTCGGCCCGGCGCAGCTCCTCCGGCAGGCCCGCGAGGTCGGCGACCGGCAGGAGGAACCTCCCCGGCGCAGCGATCACCTGCACCGGCTGCGCGTCGCGGTCCGCGAAGGTGGTGCGCAGGGCCTCGTGGCGGCGGAGGATGGCGCCGAGAGCCAGCTCCAGGGCCGCGGTGTCGAGCGCGCCGCGCAGGCGCGCCTGGGCCGGGATGTTGTAGGCCAGGGTGCCCGGCTCCAGGCGGTCCAGCAGCCAGAGGCGCTGCTGGGCGAACGAGAGCGGCGCCGGCGCGGACGGGTCGGGACGGCGCGGTATTCCGGCGCCGGCACCACCCGCACCGCCCGCGGCCGTGCGCGCGGCCGCGGCTTCGGCCGCCTTCTTCTTCTTCATCTGCAGGACGAGCAGGGCCTGCTTCTCGGGAGAGAGATTGCCCATCCGCCTGGAAACACCGTCGCTCATGCCAGCTCCTCGAGCTCCTGCTCGAGCAGGGCCCGTACTTCTTCTTCGGACATCTCCCCGAGCTCCGCGAGAGCGGCGTCGATGTCCTCTTCTCCCGCGCGGACCAGCGCCCGCTGGCCGACCAGGGCGGCGAACTCCCCCAGGCTCGGCGAGGCGAACAGGGTCTGGAGCGGCAGATCGATCTCGAAGATCTCTCCGATGCGGGAGAGCACGCGTGTCGCCAGCAGCGAATGGCCGCCGAGCTCCCAGAAGCTGTCGCTCACCCCGACGCGGTCCACCTTCAGCACGTCGCGCCAGACCTGCGCGACCTCCTCCTCCAGAGGCGTGCGCGGCGCGACGAGCTCCCCTTGCCGGGACCTTTCAGGAGCCGGCAACGCCCGCCGGTCGACCTTGCCCTGCTGGGTGAGCGGGAAGGCCTCCAGGAAGACAAAGGCCGACGGCAGCATGGACTCGGGCAGGGTGCGCTGCAGGGCGCGGCGCAACTCCTCGGCCGAGGTCTGTCCGAGCGGACCCACGACGTACGCGACCAGCCTTTTCTCCCCGCCGTCCTCGCGGGCGAGCACCACGGCCGATTCCACGCCCGGCTGTTGGGTGAGCGCGGTCTCGATCTCTCCCAGCTCGATGCGGACGCCGCGGATCTTGACTTGAAAATCGACGCGCCCGAGGAATTCGATCCGGCCGTCGGGCAGCCAGCGCGCGAGGTCGCCGGTGCGGTAGAGACGCTCCCCGGGGCCTCCGAACGGATCGGGCATGAAGCGGTCGGCGGTGAGCTCCGGCTGGAAGCGATAGCTCCGGGCCAGACCCTCCCCCGCCAGGCAGAGCTCGCCGGGGGCTCCCACCGGGACCGGCTGGAGGAAGCGGTCGACGATGTAGGCGCGCGTGTTGTCGACCGGTGTGCCGAGGTCCGGCGCCCGCTCCCCGTAGGGCGAGACCCGTCCGGCCGTGGCCGTGACCGTGTTCTCGGTCGGGCCGTAGAGGTTGAACAGCGCGAAGGGAGCCTCCGGCGCGGGACGGCGCACGAGCCGGTCGCCGGCGACGATGAGGACGCGCAGCTTCAGCTCCTCAGGCAACCGTTCGGCCAGCACCGCCTCGGTGATCGGCGTCGGCAGGAACGACACCGTGATCCCCTCCGCCGCCATCCAGCGCAGGAGCGCGGCCGGCGCCGGGATCAGCTCCGGCGGCGGGATGTGCAGGGAGGCTCCGGACGTCAGCGCTCCCCAGAGCTCCCAGACCGAGGCGTCGAAGCCGGGTCCGCCGAGGAAACTGTTGCGGTCCTCCGCGCCGATGCCGAGA
>JBJMGZ010000273.1:0-3245 GCA_045807605.1 Thermoanaerobaculia bacterium
GGAGGACCGCTTCAACCAGGCCTTGATCCCGGTCTACCACGAAGTCATCTACGGCAAGCGGGCCGAGGCGATCGTCCGCCACGCCGAGGAGCGCGAGGTGGACCTGATCGTGCTCTCGTCCCACAAGGTGGACCGCGACCATCCGGCGCTCGGCGTGGGAGCGATCAGCTACCGCATCGCCATCGTGGCCCGCTGCCCGGTCCTGCTGGTCAAATAGAAGGGGAGGCCCGTCGCGGGCCTCCCCGGGTGCGCGGCTACTTCTTGCCGCTGTCGCTCTGCGCCCGCGCGTTCACGATGCAGCTCAGGATCTTGCCGGCCTCGTCGCGGGTGAGCACGCCGGAGAAGACGAGGCTGTCCAGCGCGGCCTTGGTCTTCGCCGTCACCTGGCGGACGAAGTCGCCGTGGTTGTCATGCCCGCCCTCCGGAGGGACCAGGGCGTCGAGCAGGCCGCCGAGGATGCCGCCGCCTCCCGGCGTGCAGAAGTCCGCGGTGGTCGCTTCGAGCGGCACCTTGGCGACCGTCGTGGTGCCGTCGGAGTTGGCGGAGACGATCGTCGCCGAGGTGGGCACGTTCTCCTTTCCCTGGCATCCTCCGGCCCCGCAGCAGCCCGGCTCTTCGGGCTTGCAGCAGCCGGGCGTCCCCGGCCGGCAGTGGCTCGGCGGCGCTGCGGTCGACCAGAAGAGCGGGATGTCCGGCGAGTAGACCACGTTCATCGGCACGTCGAGCTCGACCAGGACGTCGAGGAAGCCGGAGGTCGGGCTCGGCCCGAAGCCGGTGGCGCAGGAGGTCCCGCCGGGAGGGATCGGCTCGCCGTCTTCGAACACCTGCATGGTGCCGTTCCCGAAGCATTTCACCAGGTAGTGCTCGAGCTCGCCGTCCTCCACCACGTCGAAGCGGACGTCGAACGACTCGGACGGCCCGAGCGGCGTGTGGTGCAGCGGCAGGTCGTACATCAGGTGCAGGCGGGCCGGCGAGACCCGCTGATCGCTGTAGACGTTGGCTCCCAGGAAGGGAAGGAAGTCGACGTCGGACCACTCTTCGGCGCCGGGCGGCGGCGCGCAATCAGTGAAGGTGCCGTCCGTCACGTGACAGAAGACGGAAGGGCCGGTGCGGATCGTCTGGGCGCTGACGCCGACGGCGGCGGCCAGCGCGAGGACAGAGACGAAGAGGCTGCTGCGGACGCGGATCATGGAGGCTCCTTTTCGCGCGGTCGCGAGGTGTGGGGAGGGTCTACCTATATAGTTGCCGCAGAGGCCCTTTCGGGGACAAACGGCCATCCGTTTTCCGTTTCCTGGCGTAGGATGGAGCGTATCCCGTCCTTTGAGGAGGCTCCGCCATGGAACCGTCGCCCGCCCGCCATCCCCTTCCTCCCGGACGCAGCGGCCTCCCCCTGCTCGGGGAGACGCTCGCCTTCGCGAAGAACCCGTTCCGCTTCATCGACGAGCGGCTCGCCGCCCATGGAAACGTGTTCCGCTCCCACGTCCTCGGCCGTCCGACGGTGGTCATCGCCGGCCCGGACGCCACGGCGCAGTTCATCGATCCGGAGCGCGTGATGCGCGAGGGCTCGATGCCGCCGCACATCCAGGAGCTGTTCGGCGGACGCAGCCTGCCGCTCCTCGATGGCGACGTCCACCGCGCGCGCAAGGCCCTCGTCCTCCAGGGGCTCTCGCGCGAGGCGCTCGCCGTGTTCCTGCCGGCGATGCAGGGCATCGTCGAAGGCGCCTTCGAGCGCTGGATCGGGCAGGGCGAGATCCGCTGGCTCGAAGAGCTCAAGCAGCTCTCGATCGAGGTGATCTGCACGGCCGTGATCGGCATGGCGCCCGGGGAGGAGATGGAGGCCCTGCGCCACGACTACGCGACCGTGACCGGCGCCTTCGCCGCGCTGCCGATCCCCCTGCCGGGCACGCGCTACAGCCGGGCGGTGCAGGCGCGCGACCGCATCCTCGCGGCGCTGACGCGGCGGGTGAAGGAGCGGCGCGCCAGCCCGACCCCTGCGGACGACGGCCTCACCCGCATCCTCCAGGCAAAGACCGCGGCGGGGGAGACGCTCTCGGACGAGGAGACGGTGCTCGAGCTGCACCACATCGTGATCGCCGGCTACATCGTGTTCGCCGAGCTCGCGGCGATCGTGCAGCAGTTGACAGGGCATCCGGACGTGCGGGAGCGGCTGCGGGAAGAGGTCCGGCGGCTTGCTCCCTCCGGGGCGCTGACGGTCGAGGCGCTCGCCGCCATGCCGTACCTGCGGCAGGTGGTGATGGAGGTCAAGCGGCTCTGTCCGATCATCCCGGCGATCTTCGGCAAGGCAAGGACCTCGTTCGAGATCGACCGGGTGACGGTCCCTGCCGGCTGGATGGTGCTGTGGGCGCTCCTGCCGACCCATACCACCCACGGCCTCTTCTCCGAGCCGGCGCGGTTTGATCCCGACCGCTTCTCGCCGGAAAGGGCGGAGCACCGGCGCCACGAGCACGCGTACGTGCCCCAGGGAGCGGGCCCGGCGACCGGGCACCGCTGCCCCGGGCTCGACTTCGCAACCTTTTTCATGGCGCTCTTCGCGGTCGTCCTGCTGCGCGGCCATGACTGGGAGCTGCCGCCGCAGAGCTTCGACTACGATTGGAGCAAGACGCCGCCCGAGCTGGCCGACGGCCTGCGGGCGACGGTGCGGCGGTTACCTCACTCCTGATCCCGCCCCTCGTGAGGGGACGGGGCGGCCCAGATCGTGAGGAGGAGCTCCTGGCCGTCTAGGATCCGGTACTCCGGCCGGCGGCCGGAGTGCCGCTCGCTTTCCTCCAGGATCCGCCGCACTCCCTCGCCCCTGGACTCCAGGAACGCCCGTCCCGTCCGCCGGCTGCGCATCCGCGAGAGAAAGCTCACCAGGAGCTGGTTCCGGGTGAAGACCCGGAACGGCATGCTCTCCAGCGTGAGAGTGTTGGGGAGTCCTCCCGGGCTGTAGAGCTCCAGCCGGTCCGAGTACAGGTAGAGACGGATCTTGGCGCCGGACAGGGAGTAGTCCCGATGGGCCACGGCATTGACGACGGCCTCGGAGAGCGCGCCGATCGAGTACTGCGGGAAGTCCTCCCGGCCGACGGACTTGCGGGCAGGACGCAGCATGAACCGATCCACGAACGCGACGGCGTCCTCGATCTGCTCGGCCAGGTTGCCTTCGATGGCTTGGCTGTGGACGAGGTCGTCCGAGCTGCGCTCGGTGCGGCGGTAGATGGCCGTCTCGATATAAGCGGAGGGAAGGT